>JAQVZQ010000435.1 GCA_028708095.1 Dysgonamonadaceae bacterium | reverse complement strand
TTACAATATAACAATATCAGGTTGCTCCAGGCTGTGTGACAAGGGTTTTGAACTTGCAAATCAGCAAAACCTCATATACGCCGGTATCTTTGGTGAGTTACTTAATACTGTGACATAGAAATTGTAAGAATTATGTTAACACAGCTTTTTCTTGATCAGATAAGCGTTTGCTTATTAAGTGGAAACTCGTATTTATAGGGAATAAGCATTTCAAGTTTTGCCAACAATTAATCTCTATCTCAATGCTAATAGCCAAAAATTTCTCGTGCAATAAACTCATATAACCTGCATTGGTAAAAGGCACATACAATGAAGCTTACCCAATGCTTTATAGATGCGTGTACAGTGAATAATATTGCCTTGTACAAATTTATAGAATATAATATTTAATTAGATGAGAACACCAAAATAAATTCTCATTCTTAAGAGTTGATTTATCATTATTTAAATAGAGAAACGTCCCACCACAATAAAACGTCTCAACATTATAGTAATTGTATTAGTTAACTATGAGATGGATAGGAATATAGTAATAGGAATACAATGGTATGGTACAAAAAATGATAATTGTTGGAGGCATTATATGAAGAATAAAAACCTCAATATTTTGTATGTTTCTGCAGAAGTGTCCCCTTTTGCGAAAACTGGAGGGTTGGCAGATGTGGCTGGGTCGCTGCCGAAAGCCTTGTTGGAAATGGGTCACGACGTTAGAGTGGTTATGCCTAAATACAGGATGATTGATGGCGATTTTAAATATGTAACTGATTTTCCGGTTCAAATTGGTGATTGGACGGATACATGTATTATTAGAAAAATAGATTTGCCCGCTAGGGTAAGGGATAAAAAAAAGGTTCTGCCAGTTTACTTTACAGATAGCTATAAATTATTTGACAGAGACGGAATATATGGCCACTTTGATGATGCTGAGCGATTTGTATTCTTTTGCAAAGCTGTACTGAACATGTTGCCACTCATTAATTTCAAACCTGATATTATTCATTGCAATGATTGGCATACTGGGCCTATTTGTATGCTCTTAAAAGAACAATACAGATTCAATGAATTTTACAGCAAAATAAATACTGTTTATACGATACATAATCTAGAGTATCAAGGTAATTACTCCAGCCATGTTGTAAACCTGCTAAACGTTGGTTATGAGGTATTAACGCCCGAAAAGGCTGAGTTTTTTGGCATGTTCAGTTTTATGAAATCAGGTCTCGTATATGCAGATATTATAAGTACAGTGAGTGAGGTTTATGCAAAAGAAATACAAACCCAACAATATGGTGAGCGCTTGGATGGCCTTTTGAGAAAGCGGTCTTCGGACTTATTTGGGATACTAAATGGCATTAATTACGAAGAGTTTGATCCGCAGACTGATAAAGCTATTGAAAAGAATTATTCAGTAGCAAATTTCCAAGATAAGCAGTTAAACAAAAAGGCTATACAAAAGGAGTTTGGCCTTCCGGAGGAAGATCATCCAGTTATTGGACTCGTTTCGCGTCTTTCGGGACAGAAAGGGCTGAATCTCATTATTGATCGAATTGATGAATTTTTGCAGAAAGATATTCAATTTGTTTTGCTGGGGACAGGTGATGATTATTATCAGGACCGTTTTAGAAGAATTGTAATCAATTATCCGAAAAAAATTGCGATTCATCTTGGCTATAATGAACAGCTTGCACAGAGGATTTATGCAGGTAGCGATATGTTCTTAATGCCTTCGCGCTTTGAGCCATGCGGTCTGGGGCAGATTATTAGTCTGCGGTACGGTACGATCCCAATAGTGAGATCAACTGGTGGTCTTGCTGAGACGATTATTGATTATAATGATGATATTAAAAACGGTAATGGCTTCTCATTTGCGAACTTCTCATCTCTAGATATGCTGGCCGCCGTTGACAGAGCGATAGATATTTACAGTAAAAGGCCAGATGAGTGGAAAAAGCTAATAATTAGAGCACTTGAGACAGACTTTTCGTGGAGTAGATCAGCAAAGAAGTACGAAGAGCTATATTTCCATGCCATGAATAGAGGGCTTGTTGATGAATAAAAAACTGAAAGTAATGAATATTATTGAGCAGTTGGAAATTATGTATCCGTATGCAGAGTGCTCGCTTGATTATCAAGACCCAATACAGCTCATGGTAGCAACGCAATTGGCCGCGCAATGTACTGATGCGCGAGTGAACATTGTTACGAAGGAGCTTTTCAAAAAATACAAATCGGTGGATGATTATGCAAATGCCAATTTACAGGAGCTTGAGCAGGATATTAGATCTACAGGTTTTTACCATAACAAAGCGAGGAATATCATTGCAGCATGTAGAATGATTATTGATGTGTTTGATAGAAACGTCCCCTCAGATATGGACAGCCTGCTGATGTTGCCGGGAGTTGGAAGGAAAACAGCGAATTTGATACTAAATGATTGGTTCGGCGTGCCTGGTGTTGTGGTAGATACTCATGCAAAAAGACTAGTAAATAGAATGGGCTTAACTAAAAATAGTGATCCTGAGAAAATTGAGTATGATTTAATGAGGATCATCCCAAAAGAAAAGTGGGGACGCTTCTGCCATCAACTTGTTTTTCATGGAAGGGCCATTTGTACCGCAAGGAAGCCATTGTGTGAAAAATGCGGGATCATGCCTTTTTGCAAGTTTGGTTCAGCAAATACATGATATAGTATATAG
>JAQVZQ010000434.1 GCA_028708095.1 Dysgonamonadaceae bacterium | reverse complement strand
ATGAATGGCCACAGCACATTTTAGAAGTTGAAAAGGTCCTCCCGGATGCTTTAACTGTCGCAAGGCAGCAATGGGCAGGGAATACATCAGATGAAAGGTTAGACCGTATATTAAGGAATCAGGAAGTTGTATCAGACCAAGACGCCCTAAATATTGCGGTAGCGTTATTTTTTCTAAGGAATCCACGTTTCAAGGAAATGGCATTTTATTTCTGCAGGAACTACTCCTATGCGTCCGTTTGGTATAAGATTTATGGGTTGCTTGCAGAAATAAAAGATGATGAGGTTGAGAATTTCTTCGTAGACTATCTTATTGAGGACGATAAGGAGCATCCGGAGATAAAGAAAATTATAGATAAATACTTTTTGGCTTGACAGTTTTGCTTTGATAAGTTGTAATGAAAGCATAAATGTCAAAAGTTTGAAGGACATAATGGGGACGAGGGTTTATCAATGACAGATAAGGAATTCTTGCATCAATTACGCCGAGGAATCGGGCGTGCGATAATTGAGCTAAAACAAAATGATAATCGAGAAAAATATAAAGAAATAGTCTATCGCTGTTGCCTAAAAGACATTGGATATGACACTCAAATCGAGGGCACAAAGGGATATTACCTCTATACTGCGATTTCTGCGTTAGGTTGCGGAGATGAATTCTTGGAAGTTATCACAAAAGCTTATATGGAACGATTGCCCCATAGATTGATGCAACAGCTCACCGACATCCTGCTTTCGTATGTACATGACGGCTCATCAAAAGCAGAAACTGTTTTAAGAGATAAATATGATCAGCTTAAAGAGAGGCTAACAAGGCAGAAAAATTTCCCATACCGTTATTGTGAACGAGAACAATTTGAAGAGCTTATGATTGTCTCCATGAATTTAGGTAAATGGAGGGCTTTCAAGCAATGTATTGAAGATGCCGGTGACATCATTCAGGCTCGTAAGGATGACAAATGCTCATATTATGATTGGTTCCTTGACAGCGCTGCAAACCAATTTGGGAAGAGCAAGGCATGGAATTATTTAAACAAGGAAAGCTCGGTATCACAAAATGTGAATGCAGTTGTAAGTGAATATCAAAAAGTAGAACAAGCTCGTAAAAATCATCAAGCCAACATGTCGCCCATCACATTGAAAATTTTAATTGATGAAATTCAAAAACAATTATTAGACCAAAGACCTTATGGCATAATCGGGCTTTGTATGAAATTTGCTCGGGAAGCAAGTAAAGAAGAACTCATCGACTTGGCAAAGTACATTAAAACAGAGAATAATGATTATGTTAAAACGCACTTGCTACGGATTTTCCGAAGGGTTGATTATCCGCTGGATATAGAATATTTAATGAATTTGGCACACTCAAATAATCACGAACTCCGTGAGGCAGCGATAGAAGCATTAGGACGTTTTAAAGATGAACAGATACATGATCTGGCAATGGAACTTCTTGAAGCAGGCGACACAGACTCTGGACTAACTCTTCTCAAAGAGACCTGGGAAAAGTCTGATGATCTATTGATTCGAAAAGTAGTAACAAAATCTCAGCGTGTTCCGCATTATTTGCAAATGGATTTGCGGGATATTTATTCCAAACACAGATCATCTGCCTGTGGAGAGGTTCTTATGCATGCTTACAGAAACGGGGAATGTTCTTTCTGCCGGTCGGAGATTGTAACTGCTATGGGTAAAAACGGCGTTTTAACATATGAAATTCTACTTGAGTGTCAATACGATTCATACGATGAAACCCGTAAATATGCAAACAAATCAATAAAGCGGAGAGGACTTAATCAATAAAATTCATCTGTAAAACCCTACCGCCAAGGGGGTACCAGAGGGGTGCGACATGTTACTGGCAAGTAAAAATCAGCCATGTGTGGCAAATAGAATCCAGCAGCGCAGGAGGGCGATCGCGAGGTGAACCTTATACAACAGTCGTGGAATGAAACTTGCGAAGGTTAGGAGTGGTAATAATATGAGTGAAGAAAATGCAAAGAAAGTTTTTGAACAATATAACCGTACGTCAGATATCGTCCGTTGCCCAAACGGAAGGGCAGTTACCCGCAAGCTGCTTGATTCTTATGCAAGGGCGGCGGTAAACCTATATGGCATTATAAGCCGTGAAGACTTTGTTGATATCTTCAACAAACAAAACATCGACCAGACGACCGACGAAGAGATTTATATTCTCCTTCTGCCGCTTGTGTTAAAAGATGGCTGGTACTGTTTTTATAAAGAATACATTGTTCATTATTTGTTTTTTGACAACTTTGACCACGCAGATTATTTGCTGAAGCACCAAGCGGACAAGCCCCGCTACATACCCGAAAAAGACGAGTTTCTCAAATACGTCATTGAAGATTATGCGGATAACGACCACTGGTGGAATGTACGCCGTTTTATGTGGGACGTTTTTGGCTACAGTAAAAATACCTCGGAAGGCTATGAGGGAGTTAGAAGTTATATAACTTACGGTGACGGGATAAGGGAATTGGGTTCCATTCTGGACAGCCATAATCTCATATTTGACGGTGAAAAACAGCTGCAGGAGTTTATAAATCTTATTATGATTGCAAAAAACAACACACGCATCTGGGAAAATAACGGATACACACCGTCCGAGCTTCACGAGATTATTAGCAAACGTAATGAAAATATTGTTAAGTTTCCAACATTGCAAAGACCGCAAGTCGGACGTA
>JAQVZQ010000433.1 GCA_028708095.1 Dysgonamonadaceae bacterium | reverse complement strand
TGAGGATAGAATGCAGGAAGCATTTGCGGCCACTTAGAATGAGCACTTTCGATTTACCGTGAGCACTGATATTAGTGCATAAAATAAAGATAATATGGTATAATAGAAAATAATTTATATTGTATTATTTGGAGGAGAAAATGAAAAAGGAAATATTAAATGTTGAAGGTATGAGTTGCAACCATTGTGTGAATGCAGTAAATAAAGCAGTAAATGCTATGGACGGCGTAAAGAATGTTAATGTGGATCTAAACGCAAAGGCGGTAGTGGTTGAATTCGAACCCAATGTTGTATCCTTGCATGATATAAAAACAACAATTAAAGATTTAGGGTATGATGTGTTATAAAACATAAGGGTATTAAATAGCCCTTATGTTTTGCTTGTACACACAGAACTTTACAATATCTTAGGACAAACGCATTAAATTTATATTAAATAAACAAATAATGCGAACAGTAGTTATAAAGAACTGACATTTTCGCTGCTCGCATTTTATATAAAAATTCCGTTTAGAATTAAAGAGACTACCGCCTTGATGAGTATATAGGAAAAGGAAACTTACTTATGTATCATTATTAGGATTTAAGCACGTTATTTAAAGATTTGCGAAGTGCATCCTCGTCTAGAGCATTTAACAAAATAGCTAGGTTCCTTTCCATATTCCACATATAGCTAAGTTTTGTATGGCTAATACTACTTTTACCTGTTAGTGGCTTCGTTAATTTGTATAATGTAAGAGCTAATTTCTTCATTATGCTAAGATTGTTAAATGCATATTTGTTCATTGTTGTATTATCATCCTCTAAAAAAACAACATCAAGAAACCAATGAAGTTTGTTTTCCACACTCCAGTGACCTCTTATTGCATCTGCACATAATTCTATATCATTTAGATTCGTAATGTAATAACGCACTTCGGAGGTTTCCTTTTTAGCGCTTTTGCATTTCTTTTCATAACATATGAATGCTTTTAGGTTCGACCATTTTTCTTTATCTTGGAACCAATCGGTTGATGTTGAAAGATAAAAATCTCTTGTCTCAACATTTCCACGAGCTTTTTCTGTAGTAGAAAAGTAGTTCATTCCTTTGCTTTTTATTTCTTCTTTGTATTCTTCTGTAAAAAGTTCAGATACTTCATTAAAGCATAACTGCTGATTTCCTTTGAGGGCAGCAATATAATTCCCCTTATTGCTTGTAACGATTCTAATAGTTTCTTTCTGAGTATGTAAAGCGTCAAAGGTTACAATAGAGTCTTTTAGATTCATGGTTTTTAAGACTTCCTGTGCAACAGGAATTTCATTTGTTTTGGAATCAATTGGTTTTGAGAAAAGGCAGATACCATTTGAAGCATCATATATATGTAATGTTTGTAGATTGCGGACTTCGGAATCGGTTCCGTAGTTTCTGCCTGTTCCTTTTTGCTCTTTTCCGTCAACACAGATTTGTTTTTTACTGTTTATGTCTAATTCTAATGCCTTTTTTAAATTGTCCATATTCTCGCATAATAAGGTTACTATAGCTTTCTCTAAAGAAGCTGAACTGATTAAAGAGAAAACTCTAGAAAAGGTATCATGAGAAGGTATGCCATTTTCTAATGGAAGAAATTTCTTTAGCCATTTAATATTTTCGTTACCAAAAAGACTTATTTCGGTCCATCTAACCGCTCCTCCAAGTATAGCTAAAAATGAAATAACAAGTATTTCAACAAGCGGATAATCTATCATAGTCTCAATTCTAGAATCATCTATTTTTTTAAATATACGTATAAACCGTTGTATTGTTTTTTTAGTAGGCAATACCTTTTCAAATTTTAATCCGTAGCTTTTTATGGTCTCTTGATATTCCAAAATAGGTTTGCACACTTTTGCCACATCAGTCACTCCATTCTATATTATACTTTTTCTTTAAGGCTAGTAGTTCTTGTGATTCGTCTGATAAATAGTATTTGCCGTTAATCTTAACCTTATATAAATGACTGAAATAACATTTAACCGCTTCGGCTTCTGATGCGTATTTTTCATTCATTTCATAATTTAGCACTCGAACTCCTCTCTCTATTGCAAAACGTTGATCTTCAGTAGTAGAAATATCCATGTTCATATCAGGAAAATGTATAGATAAATACGACTGTTGCAACAAATAGTTATTGTATTTATCGTATATTACGGTAAGAATAGCTGCAGTAATGATAAAGTCAGCATTGTTTTTAAAACTACGTTTAAATCCTTTGTGAATTTCTTTACTTATCCCTAATAACAGTGTAGATAGTCCATATTCATATACACTTACAGTACCGGATACTTTATCTTTTGTAAGAATCAAACCATCCTCTTCGGTTATACGACCTATATATCCATCAAAAATACGCTTAACCTTTTTAGTACCTGGTACACGTTCTGAATGTGCGGCATATAAATAATACTTTCCATTAACATAATTTATATATGTTCCTTTTTCCTTATGTTTCATAACCCAATCTGGATACTTAGCCATTAAAAACACCTCAATGTATTACTTATTACGTAATACATTTTACCATAAATCGATTTAAAATACAAGAAAAATATGCTATTTTTTTTGCATTCCGATGATTTATAACGAACTGTTAAAAATAGGGTGCGTTTATCCTACATAGAAACCCGTAGAAATTGAAAGCATTTTATGGTATAATATACTTTGTCGAGGTATGCCCACCGATAAGACGTGGGTTTTC
>JAQVZQ010000432.1 GCA_028708095.1 Dysgonamonadaceae bacterium | reverse complement strand
CTAATAAAGCTCTATTAATGTGATCTTTAAATAGAATCCATAGGAGGATTGTGTCTTTTTTTGACATTTTGCGTGATTTTTAGAACATAAAATCAAAAATTTAGCCTATCACCATTTTTTAAAAAAAAAGAACTTGAATTTTATCAAAATATTGTTAGATTACACTATAATTTTGGCTCTGAATTTTAAAAAGAGTGGTTTTCTTGCGAACACCATTTAGTATCTTAGTCTAATTATTGAAGCACTCTGATTGTTTTGGCAAAGAAATTAAAACCGATAAATAGGTCTATTTTCAATGAAATAGATACTGGGTAGAACGTTGTTTTGATGATTGTGAAAATGAGTTGGGTGTGTCAGAATATCAAGTAACAGAAATAATACAGATCAGTATGAAAATAATTATAGTCAAACAAAATATAAAAACCATGAGAAAAATCATTGCTTTATTGACATTGTTCTTTTTAATAAGTTGTGGCTCTTCATATTCAATAAAAAGAACAATACAGACACTTGAGGTTAGTAATGATATAGATAAAGCTTATCAGATGGCTTATAGTGTGGCAAATGAATTAAATTGGAATATAACTAACTCTGACCCACAAAAGCACACATTTACTGCAAAAACACCTCAAAATATATCCCAATCAGAAGAATCAGTAGATGTTTTTATAACAAAATCAGAGAATGGAAATATAATTGTTGTAAAGTCATCATTAAGCAATGAACCTTATCAAAAACATATTGCATCTTACTTTGAATCAATAAAGAAACAAAGCTTATTGCAAAAAAAGGATAGGAAGATAAAACTAATACTGAGCTTGCCTGAAAACATGTGAAATAAAAAATGATTTAACGGCTACCATTCAATTTATTGGCATAGAATTCAAAAGACCCAATGCAATGTTTCTATTCAATGTTAATTGTTGGCTTTTAAAATTAACTTCAAAGTCAATAAACAATGAGTTTTAATTATAATTATCACAACACCGAAAATTTTCATCTTTTAGCATCTTCGGTTTCTCCGAAAGCTCATCCTGTGGACTTTTTGTGGTTTCGGACACTCCGAAAGTTTCTTCAGAATACAGGTATCACAACAATAATTGGCAAATACACCTCTGTATACTAGGAAGATAATGAGATGTTGTTAATTAATTATTGGGTGCACTAAAGCTTCCAATGCAAATTTACTGCTTCCTTTTGGGGTTCTTGAACTGATTACCTTTGACGACACTTATTCGATTATTTGGAGCAAGACGAAGCTGTGAAGCAAATACTTTTGCTGATCTGAACTTATATATACCATCGCCTATTTCAGATATTAGAGCCAATACTGTACTTGAACTTATACTGTCAATTGCCATTAAGTCGACTCAATAATACTCTAACAGTTTAGCCATAATTGAATGAAGTGAAGAATTCTAAAAAAACATGTGTAAAGATATATTACGTAAATATTTTAATTGCGATATAATTATTATTTATTCAGGATGCCAGTCCATATCCAAATCTAATGGATATGAAGGTCTATTTACTCTTTTAAAAGGTAACAACCTCATATCCAAATTGCAAAATCCCGATGTTAAAGCTATTAAATGTAGAGGAGCAATATCTCTTAACTCAGGGTAGAGATAGCCCAATTTGACAACTACTATTTTATAATCTAATGGATTTAGTCCTAGTTCTTTGAAATCTCTCAGGGTTATGAATGAACGTCTAGAATTCATTATCACAACTTTAATGCCATTTACATCAACTATAGCAGATTCACGATTAGTTCCGATTAATGAATCCGAAGGTAAATAAATGACTTTCCCATTTATCTCAATAGGTTTACCAAATACATTATCAATTTTTCCTCCTACAATTAAATCTATTTCATTATTAATTCCTGCGTTCTTACATTGATTTAATGCATCTTCATCAACTATACCTGCATATAAAGAGTTCTTAGCATTGTGTTTAATTAAAGCACTTAGTACTTGTGGATTATCACCTGGTGCTCCAGCTGTCGTATTATCTCCTGAGTCAGAAATAAAAACAGTTTCATTATACTCTGAAGCCTTTACAATCATCTCATCAATAGAACCAGAAGGAACATCAAGTTTTAGATTTACACGCTCATCCCAAATTTGTTGTGCTAATGCAGCAGCCTCATGTTTAGCAATATCAGCATATTTTTCATCAGAAGCAACTACAATAACTCGCATTGCTGAACGATAAAGATCTGCCCAGCAGTAACCAGCAAAAATAGAAGCATCAATCAAACCTTCTTTTTTAATAATTTCGGGAATCTGTAAATATATAGACTTTAGAGGTTCAACTTCTGTAATACTTTTTTCTCCTGGAACAAGAATTGGTATCACTACACTAGTAATGTATGGTTTGAAATGTTTATTCATAGCTTCAGAAAGCATAGTTATGGCACGCACCTTTGTTTCTGCACCATCTCTATGTGGAGCGGTCCTATAAGCTGTAACCAGATTAATGTGATTAAGAAAATCCTTAGATAAATTTCCGTGTAAATCAAAACTACCAGAAATCAACACATCATTCCCCACTATTTTTCTTATCTCTCTGATTAATTCTGATTGTGCATCTTCATAGCCTTCTACATGAAGAGCCCCATGCATGTCCATATATATCCCATCAAATGAATCAGCATTTCGAATACCCTCTAATATTTCTGACTTAAGACTTTCGAAAATTGTTTTTTCAA
>JAQVZQ010000109.1 GCA_028708095.1 Dysgonamonadaceae bacterium | reverse complement strand
GTCTTGGTATAACCATTCAGATACGATGAAAATAGCAATCAGGCTGTCGAATAGATGTTTGCTAGTGATGTTATAAGTAAGAGAACCTTCCACAGATGATTAGTGCGTGATGTTGTAAGTAAAACAACCCTCGACAAATGATTAATGTATGATGCGATGAGTAAAAGAACTTCCGACAGATTATTAATGTATGATGTAGTTAGTAAAATATTTCGCGACAGATGTATATTGTATGATACTGTGAATAAGAGAATTTTCGGCAGATGTATATTGGGTGATGCTAAGAGTGAATGATAAGGTATATATAATTATCGAATAGCATTAACAGTGTGTGTGAATTTGTTGTCAAATGTAATAACAAGATAGTACTATTAAAGCCAAACCTACTGAAGAAATGAAAGAGGTTTTACTGGAATTATCTTCACAGCACTAAAAGGGGCAAGTCAGGACAATAAGTTGACACAAAAACAGTGGAGTAAAGATTGTTAAGTAATTACCCCGCCAAAAGATAAAATGTTTCCTAACAAAAATTTTCATTACATGTTTGAAAATTAGCTTACCTACTAAAATCTTTTTTATATCTTTGCTTGTGTTATGTTTTTTGCAACACAACTTATAACATTTAGAGTAAAGTATTCAAGAAGTAATTCTTTTAATTAAAATACATCATTCAATTATAGTGTTTGTCAATCTAGGTTAGAAAAATATCAAGGTGTAGTTCCAATTATTCTATGACCTTTACTTTCGACAATCAGATAATAAACAAGAATGAATGCGAAGTGAGAGTGAATAAAGTAAATAAAAATATAAGAGCTCAGAATGAGTGAATTTAAAACTATTAAAGAGCAATTAAACGATTAGATAAGACATTTTATTTTTGTTTACCCTTATTATAGAATATAAAGAATAAAAAGTTAGTCACCTGTAACATTTCATGAAAACAAATGAAATTATAAAAATGCAAACACTTAAAAAACAATCACAATGACATCAAAAAAATCAAACAAAAGTTTCTCTCATTTAATATTAGCTTTTACCGCAGCTATTATTTTATTTCTATTTGGATCGAAGAGTTTATATGCTCAGGATTCTTTGCAAATAAGGAAACAGAAAGCATTTGAAGAAGTTTTCGGGGATGCTGTTAAGCTAGACCCTGATATGGTAGAAAAGGTTAAAGCTGATGTGCATGGGAAGCGCCATTATGTTGACACTAATGGAGATGGAAAGCCAAACGAAGTATGGTTCATTGATATTGCCCCTCGACATAACGACCAAAAGCGTCCTATACTGGTTAAAGTAATTGATGAGAACGGAAATTTGGAGTATGGCAAAGAACCAGATAAGCATGGTGATCTTTGGATTGCAGATTGGAATGCAGATGGTATGGTTGATGCTGTAATTGGATATGAAGATGAGGATAATGACGGAGATGTTGATCATATGGGGATGTATTTTTTCGATCAAAAAATTGGGTTGCGTGTTTGGTGGCTTATAGATGATGGAGACGATAATTTACTCGGATATGATGTAGATTATATTTATTATCAAAGACCATGTCAAGATCACACTCATTTTGGCGGAAATGAAAGCCTAATATCTATGTACTACAACTCTGAGAAGAAAATGTGGATTCCTTTTTGGGAGAATCCATTTCTTTTTTATGATGATGATGATGATGGAATTACCGAAGATGTAGTTCGTGTTGAAGGAGAAGCTGATATTATGAGATATCTCAGATGGAGTTTTAATGTAAACCCGTTGGAAGGAGAATTAAGAAATTATGATGTAGGAATTACTGCATGTGCTCCTGGTTGGACTGAGGAAAAAGATAGAAATAGTGATTTCACCTTTAGTTTATCCGATGAACATACCGAGTCTTTTACACTTAGAGGAAGACCAACAGGGTCGGTAATAAAAAGATCAACAGCAAGAGAGGTCTTGAATTCTATTCAATGGGAAAGAGTTTTAATGGTTTGGGATGAAAATGATTTAAATGTAGCTTGGGATAGACCAGGCGATAAAATAGAGAGATGGGAAGGGATAATTTCATCTGCATCAAAGGAACCAGGGTATTACATGCCTCAAATTGGGGGACCCGATTGTGGTCCTTTTAATAAACGATATGAATTAGTGTTGAAACCCAAAGGCCCTAATGAGTTTTACTTTAATCCTTCAGACCATAAGATTCATATAAAAAACAGAGATAAAACTTGGATTAATGTTGATTATGATGGAGATTTAAAAACTGATATGTACTATAGTTGGGTTGATAGGAATAATGATGGAGTAATGGATCAAATTAAAATAGACATTGATGGAAGATTTCAATTTAGTGACTCAATCGAATTAGATGTATCTAAAGTGAAATTTATTTCATGGCAATTCAAAGATTTCAATAAATTGCATATGCCTGTCCTAGAAAAAGAACCCGAAAACAAATACAACTTAATTAAGCACCTAACTGCTCTACTAGAAACTAATAAAAAAGGAAGTGGGACTGATGAGGTTTGGGATTTTGTGCAGAACAAAATGATAGGAACAGGGTATTCAGAGGATCTTTCAAGTAGACTGCTAAACAGTGATGAATCGATTCTTTACTATCTTATGCTTACCCAGGATCGTCAAATTGCAAAGCTTAAAAAAGATAACATTGGCAGCAAATCATTCTGGAAAGCATTTAACAAGGCTCGGAGTAAAGGTGATACTCAGGCAATGACCAAAGCAGTAAAGAAACACTTTAATTTAAAACCCACGATTGAAAATTATACAACATGGTTGTCAAATCTGCGAGCACCTGAAGAAAAACAACGAGTTGCATGGAGTAATGATTGGTTGCCACCTAACTGGGGTTGGGAGTCTGAGAAGATGGCTTATCGCTTTTATGACGGACATTTTGATTTATTCGGAAAAAGAGTAGATACATTAATCTACCCTAAAATTAAAGAGGCAACAAAAAGTTACCATAAGGATCAAAATGGTTGGGGAATGGATATTTTAAATGTTGGACAATCAGGTGGTATTGGTGCATTAACACTATATGTAAATGGTGTTTCTTACCCAGTGCGAAATAATAAAAAATTAGGTGACCCCACATTTACAGGTAGGCTTGTAAGTAAAAATCTTAACGAGGTGACACTAGAGTTTACAGCTAATAATGTAGGGACTAGTGATAACCAATATACAGTAAAAATTCGTCCATCGATAATGGCTGGTCAACATAAATCTGCGATTGAAGTTGTTGTAGAAGGTGGTAAGCCTAACGATCAGATTGAACTGGGTATAGGACTAACACGTTTGGGTGAAGAAGATTTCTTTTATGATAAAAACACTGGCGTCATGGGAAGTTGGGGATTTCAGGAGCCCGAGATTGGTTGGATTGGACTTGGTGTTTTTTTCTCACCTAATAGATTTATCAGAATAGATAATATTGAAGATGAACATTTAGTAGTTGTAAAGTGCGAGAAAAATGTTCCTTTGACCTATTATATTATTGGCGATTGGTTGAGAGCAAATCAATTCCCATGTTGTCCATCACCATCTGATTGGTTTAAGAAGTTGAAAACAAGCACTCAAGTCCTAAATTTTCATGAGTAAATATCTTCTTTGCGTTTTAGGAGCATCTGTTTTCGCAATATTGGGCTGATGTGACATTTAGGTTAATTACTTTTGCCATATTAAAATAGGTAACTTATTGGAAATCATGAAAAGCAAAAGAAACAATGGGATTAATATCCGGAGCAGACGACCTAAAACTCCTTTTGAGAGATAAAAATTTGATTATGAAGAAATTATCATATGTTTTTTGGATAACGCTTTTGTTTATAATCTTTAATGCGTGTAACAGAGGAGAGGATCTTAAAATGTACCAAATAGACCCTTTGTATAAAGTATTTAAAGAGCGATCCTATTTTCAGGATGAAATTGATACAATACAAGTTGTTCGCGGAGAGGTAGCTTCTATACAGATTGTTGTGAAAGCTCTGGAAGACTTAAATGATATGGAGGTATCGGTCGGACAGATAGTCTCTGATAATCCTTCTGGTTCTTTATCAAATGCTGAAGCCGGTTGGGTTGATTATGTAAGAGTCGGACGTTCCTACTACCCGCCTTCGAGAGATATAATACGTTCGATTTCCGATTATTTTCCAGATCCAATTATAACTGATTCTGCATTTTCTATTAACTCTGGAGAAGTGCAGCCTATATGGATTTCTATACCGATAGATAAAGCAGCAAACCCTGGACTTTACACTGGAACCGTGGTTATAACAGGAAAAGTTGGGACAAACAAAAGAAAATGGACTAAAGATTTTTTTATTCGTGTTTATCCTGTAACGTTAGAGACATCTCCTTTATTTGTTACCAATTGGTCAGCTCATTTTAATCCTATGGTCTTAAGTTATATGAATAATAATGAGCCAGTCGAATTATATTCAGATTTTTATTGGGAACTGGTAAAAATGCATGCCGATATAATGGCATCTCATCGTCAGAACGTACATAGGATATATCCTGTTTGGCATACGAAATATACTTATGTAGATGGAAAGTATACGTTTGATTTTACAAGGTTTGACAAAGAAGCTGAAATGTTTGACAAGGTGGGAGCATTAAAGCGCATAGAAGGTGGTCATTTGGCATGGAGATCTGGCAATTGGGATTCTCCTTTCTATGTAGAAGTACCCTTGCCGGATGATGAAGATACGCGTAAGCTATCACCGGGAGTTAATTATTTGAAAGTTGAAAATAATATTCGTTTTGTAAAACTTCCTATTGAAGATAAAAGAACTCAAAACTTCTTGGATCAATTTCTGCCGGCCCTAAAAGATCATCTTATTCAGAAAGGATGGTTGGACCGCTACATGCAACATATAGCAGACGAACCGACAGATAAAAACTCAGAATCTTACAGGTTGATAAGCAATTATGTTAAAAAGCATTTGCCAGAAGTAAAAATATTGGATGCTGTTCTCACATCAAAAGAATTAGCCGGAACAATAGATGTTTGGGTGCCTGTGTTGGATGTTTTACACAAGGATTACACTTTCTATGAGGATCTGCAAAAACAAAATAAGGAAGTCTGGTTTTATACTTGTGTCGTGCCAAGAGGGAATTATGCCAATCGATTCATCGAACTTCCTTTAATTCAAACGAGATATCTGCATTGGATAAATTTCAAATACGATATAACAGGTTATCTTCACTGGGGGTTAAATTATTGGGAAAAAGATCAATTAAATATTGATGCTTCACGTGATAGAGGAAAGTTACCTGCAGGGGATAACGCTATTATTTATCCTGGATACCGAAAATTATACACCTCAATTCGTTTCGAAGCAATGAGAGATGGAATTGATGATTACCAGTTGTTAAAAATGGTTCAGGCAAAAGATCCTGTTAAAGCCAGAAGTTTTGCGAATAGCTTGATTTACAGCTTTGATAATTATGACAATAGTGTCACTTATTTCAGAAAAGTAAGAAAACAAATGCTAGAATTTTTATCTCAAAAATAACTGTACTGTCATGAATAATAAATCATTTATTTTATTGCTCTTAATGTTAGTTTCTATGCAGTTACTGTATAGTAATAAAGTGGATTATCGTGATTGTTCTATTCGTTTAGAACAGGATTCTTTGATAGTTGAAAACTCTCAAATCAAAAGGGTATATGTATATAATCAAGGAAATTTAATCACAAATCATATTCTTAATAAGAAGAGTAATTTTGTATGGCATTCCAACAATTTGACTCCAGATATGAGTTTGCCAGGTCCGACCATTAAGACTTCTCATGTTTCTTTTCAAACTTATGTAGTTGAAGAAACTTTAGCAAAAGAGGGATATGTTGAGGCTGAAATTATTTATAAATTAGACGATCTTTTCGTAAAACGAATAATAAGACTGTATCCAGAATGTGCAGCTATAGGTAATGATTTCTATTTTAAAGGTCAATTGGAGGATGGAAAATGGTATGCAGAGACATTCAAAGATAGTTCTTTGACTGATGCAATTTTTATTGCTTCAGGTAGGGCAAGCGCAAATATACCCATAATGGAGAAAGTTGATTTTAAAGGTAAACATTGGAATTATAAGGTAGTTAGTCTTTTTGAAATGACAGATCATTTGAATAGTTTAGTTAGTGTTAATGACTTTCAGGCTTATAAAGAACGTCTTTATAAAGGAAATATTTTATTTGCAATTAATAGAGAAAATGAAGAAGGTGTCTTCATTCTTAAAGAATCTCCTTCTTCGCTGGCTCAACTAAAATATTTACATGGTGATTTTTTGGGAGCAAATGGCAATTTAAAAGTTATCGGCTTTGGCATTGATGAAAAGGATATTAAAAAGGATTCATGGACCAAAGGATACTCTGCTGTTACAGGCCTATATTCTAAAGATGAGCGTGCTGCTTTGTCATCGTTAAAAACATATCAAGAGAAACTGCGAAAGAGAGTTCCAAAGCGAGATGAGATGATAATGATGAATACGTGGGGAGATCGCGGACAAGACAGACGTATTAATGAGGAGTATATTTTGAAAGAATTAGAGTTGTGTTCGTTATTAGGCATAACGCATTTTCAAATTGATGATGGATGGCAAGCAGGGAAAAGTCCAGCATCTGTTAAGGGTGGATCTTTTGATAATATTTGGGAGAGGACTGATTACTGGATGCCAGATAAAGAAAATTTTCCAGATGGCTTCTCTTCTGTTTTAGCAAAAGGCAAGAAGTTAGGTATCGAGATATGCTTATGGTTTAATCCAAGTTATACAGATAATTATATAAGCTGGGAAAAAGATGCAGATGTCTTAATTGGTTTGTATAAAAAATATGGTATTAGAACTTTTAAAATCGATGGATTAAGAATACATAATAAAATATCAGATGAAAGAGTAGATAGTATGATGTCTAAAGTATCTAATGAATTAAAAAATGATGTTGTTTTTAACTTAGATGTAACAAACGATAGGCGTTATGGATATTTTTATAAAAATGGATTTGGTAATATCTTTTTAGAAAATAGGTATACTGATTTTGGAAACTATTATCCATATTGGACTTTAAGAAACTTATGGGAATTGTCAAAATATGTGCCAGCACAAAATCTTCAAATCGAGTTTTTGAATAAATGGAGGAATACAAAAGTGTATGGTGATGATCCTTTCTCGCCACAATTTTATGATTTTGAATACTTATTTGCCATTACTATGATGGGTCAACCGCTTGCTTGGATGGAAGCGCAAAATTTGCCGAAAGAGGCTTTCAATATAGGTCCTGTAATAAAGAAATACAAAGAATTTCAAAATGACATTCATGATGGATTTATTTTTCCAATAGGGGATACACCTTCAGGAAAATCATGGACGGGATTTCAAAGTATGCATGAAAAAACTGGCTATTTCTTACTATTCAGAGAAAGTAATGATAAAGAGACGGCATTAATAAAAACATGGTTAGAACCTGGCACGAACGTAGAATTGATGCATTTACTTGGTAAAGGAGAGAGTTTTAATGTTGTTACTAATGAAAATGGAGAAATTCGCTTTACGCTTCCTGTAAAAGACAGTTATGCGCTGTATACTTATAAAGTTTTATAAAATACCTTAATTCCGCAAGCATGCTCCTTATATAAATAAGCAAAGCGTTAATAAGAAGTATTTTATCAAACGCTTTGCCGTGTATAAAATTTCACCTGTTTTTATGATTCCAAACAACAAAACAAGCTAAACTTTACTAAGCAATGAAATTACAAAAAGTTTCTCAAACAATCACTCCATTTGCCGGAATTTCTTTCATTCATGAAGAATTTAACAAGTCTGGTCTATTCAATCTCATTGACAATTATCTTGGTGTCAGAAATACAAACGGTTACAGTTATGGTGAGCTCTTCAGAACTTGGTTTGAGGTGTTCTTTTGTGGTGGTGAAGTTGCAGAGGATGTTCAAAAACATTTGCGTTCCACGCTTGAAAATATACCTGATAACAATGTAGCCAGTCCCGACACCTTGCTGCGTGTACTAACAGAACTAGCAACAGAAAATACAATAATCACCTCAACAAGCGGAAAAGAATACGAGTTCAACATTAATAAGAAAATGAGCGATCTGAACATTAAGTCTTTGCTCTTAACCAAACAGCTTAAGAAGGGTGAAAAGTATGATCTTGATTACGATAATCAAATCACAAAGCATGAAAAATGGGATGCTAAACGCACTTATAAAAATACTACAGGTTATTTTCCAGGAGTTGCCACGATAAACGATAAGATTGTCTACATTGAAAACCGTGACGGTAACGCCAATGTGAAAATCGCACAGGATGAAACACTTAAAAGAACTTATGAGCTACTTCAAGAGAATGAGATAAAGATTGATCGTTCACGCATGGATGCTGGCTCGTATGCAAAAGATATTATTGATATGGTCTCAAAGCATAGCAGATTATTCTATATCAGGGCAAACAGATCCGAAAGTATGTTTGAACAAATATGCCAAATTAATGATTGGGTGGAAGTGGAAATAAACTTTAAATCATATGAAGTAGCTTCAATTCCTTTCCGCCAATTTTTCGAGGAGCGAAATTATCGATTAGTCATTATGCGAGAGAAGTCAGATAATGCTCAATTAGATCTATTTACGGGAGATTATTTCATCTATCGCTCAATTCTGACCAATGACACAGAATCAAGTGAAAAAGAAATTATCGAGTATTTCAATATGCGGGGAGCAAGCGAAAAGTTGTTCGATATTCAAAATAATGACTTTGGCTGGAAGCGCCTTCCCACATCAGATATGAATAGCAATACTGTCTTTCTAATTCTGACCTCTATGATGAAAAACTTCTATAACCATTTCATTAAAAAGGTGTCCGAGGCATTTACGGATATCCATTTGAGATCAAGAATGAAACGCTTTATTTTCAGATTCATCTGTGTAGCTGGAAGATGGATTAAACAAAGTCGTCAATGGAAGCTCCGACTTTACACTGACCGACCGTATGAAAAGTTGATAATGTGCAGATAAACAGAGTGCTGGCATTATGTTGAAAAGCTCAACAGAGGGAGAGGTATGTTTTGATGTCAAAATTTGAAGTAAAATCTTACGTTTTTTGTAGTTTGTCAGCGAACTATCGCAAATATTCATCAGTTTATAATGCATTTAATGAAAATCAAGGAAGAATCCTGACAAAATCAAATGAAGAGAACACCTGAAATGTTTTTAAACATACAAAACAATTTGCTTGCGGATTTTAGGATATATATGAAGATATGTATAAAGACTTTGGTGAAAACAAGCTTCGAGCTTTTACAAATGATCGCACACTGGCCCATCCAATTTATAAACAACTTGCATTCAACAAAGAGTTTGGTGTGAAATATGTAGTATTTGCTGATGCTAGACTATATAGTAAGGATAAAATTCCTTTTGGATTAAATAATACACAACCATGGCCCGTTGATCCCGTTGCGATTAGTGCAGCCAATCAAGCAATCAAAGAGTCGTTGGAAAATCACCGTGATATCGTTTGGGGGGGAGCGTTAGGTGATGAAACTGAAAGACGCATTTTTAAAATAGGAATCGAACTCTTTAATAAGTATACAGAAGAAGACTATCCATATATTCATCAAGCTGATCGAGAAATAAAAAAACAATATGGACATGACAAATATGGAATACCACTTGATGAGCACGATCAAAACCCATTTAGGTGGATAGCATATAGACGATGGGTAAATCAGAAATTAGTGGAAATGCACACTAAGTTATATAAAACAGTCAAAGATATAGCACCAGAAGTTAAAGTTGTGGGAAATGATCCTATTGCGTTTCATCATCCTTTTAATTATAGAGAACAAAAATGCGATATCATGACGCATCAACTTTATCCAAGAAGAAACTCCAATAGGGCACGATTTGGTTTTCTGACCAAACTCAATGTTGATTTATCTGCCAATATGGAGTTTTGGCCCTGTGTGCACGTAGAAAACTATGCTTCTAATTTAAATCATACTGAAGTTCTTGAATTAATGAGTCAGGTCATCCGCAATGGTGGCACTGGTTTTCACTTTTATCCAGTAGATGTTGTCAATGGACGTGCTGGCAGTAATTGCCTGAGTGTCGAAAACTATGCAGCTCCAGATAGATGGAAGTTGCAAATGGCACTAGTGAAAGAACTTGGCAATATAAAAAAGTTGGCATTTCCTAACCCTGATTGTGCGATTCTATTTGCTACAGACACTCATTCCTCACTTCCATATGGTAGTGAAACATTTGAAGTTGAAAGTGCTTATACATTTTTAGGTCCAGTTGCACGCAGCTACTTTACTTTTGTTGATGATTACTGGGTGGAAGAAACGCCCGAACAACTAGCGAAGTATAAAGCATTATATGTTCCCTCAGGTAAATATATGCGCAGTGAAGTTGCAAGTAATCTGTTGGAATATGTAGAAAAGGGTGGAACATTAATTAGTGGAGACCCAGAGATATTCAGTTTTTGTTCGGATGGAACCTCGCTCAAACAAATGTCTGAAAAATTGTTTGGTATTGCTGTCAAAGGTGACAAAGAAGCATCTCATATAAATTATGGAGAGCTCACATTGCCTGTTCTTTCCAAATCCTATACCATACAATTACGCGATAATAGCAATATCAAAGTATTGGCTAAGTATGATGATGGAACACCTGCTATAATCGAACATAAATATGGTAAAGGAAAGGCACTGTTTTTCGCAACAAATCCGTTTAATTTAAAAGGGATCGAAAATGATGAATGGAAAGTGTTTTTCACGCTCTTGCAAAAGGAATATGGGCTGAAAACAGGACATGATATCTGGCGTTTTCAATTCCCCAAATCGCTTATCCCTGAATTGACACCTTCACCAAAGGGAAAATGCTTAACCAACAACAATCTTGTTTGGCGTATGAACGAAGGTCTTAAGCTTTATAATGAAGAGACGGGTGGAAGTTATTCATATTCGTTGCAGCCTGACAAAATAGTAGAGCAATCAGGACTTCAAAAGAGCTATTCTTTTGCTAAAGGCGACTTAACCGACCGACATCAAGCACCCACTGCGGGCAATGTTGATTTGGGTAAAGGGTCAATTAATGATTGGATAGTATCTTGGGTAAAGCCCGAAGCATTTGATATTACTTTTGATTTTGTTAAACCAAAAAATATAGGCAAAGTTTCCTTGTTCTATTCTGGACAATTGCCAGCCATATCCTTGTTTGCCTCTCATGATGGTGAGAACTGGGTGGACTTAAAGACCT
>JAQVZQ010000431.1 GCA_028708095.1 Dysgonamonadaceae bacterium | reverse complement strand
TTTTTATCTAAAGGTGAAAGTCGCTACTTTCATTAGTCCCTTTAAATACTATCTCTAAAAGCGGGTGCAAAGATATGCCTTTTTTATTCAACACCAAATAAAGTTGGTGATTAATTCAAATAAAAATGAAAACTAAAAAAGGTTCTTCACTTATTAAATTAAAAATGAATGAATTGAATGAATTATAAAAAAATAAATTAATCAATCTATTGCATTACTACAAGTTCTAATCTCTTTTAGAACGGGTGCAAAGATAAGGTAATTATTGATTACGCTCCAAATATATTTACATAAATATCAGAAGATTTTCAAAGTTAAATTCATCAATAATTATTACAATCTACAATTCAGTTGATTAGATCATTTCCCCATCAAGTAAAATAATACACAAAATTTATTTGATGCGATTTTCTTTAATCTCTTCTACAATTTCCGGATTAAGCAATGTGGATATATCACCGAAATCAGTTAGTTCCCCTTCCGCAATTTTCCTCAAAATACGACGCATAATCTTGCCAGATCGGGTTTTAGGCAAACCATTTACAAACTGAATTTTATCTAATTTAGCAATAGGACCTATCTGATCAGCAATCAGCTGGTTTATTTCTTTCACCAAGTTATTTTTATCTCGCCACAATCCTGCATCTTTGATAACCACGAATCCATATAATGCATTCCCTTTAATATCATGTGGATAGCCAACAATTGCACTCTCTGCGACATACTGGTGCTCATTGATTACATCTTCTATAGGAGCAGTTCCCATATTATGTCCCGACACAATTATAACATCATCTACACGACCTGTGATACGATAGTACCCAACTTCATCACGCAATGCTCCATCACCACTAAAGTATTTTCCAGGGAAAGTAGTGAAATAAGTATCGATATAACGCTGATGATCTCCCCAAATAGTTCTGGCTATGGCAGGCCATGGAAACTCGATACACAAATTCCCCATTTTTTGATTCACTTCAATCTCATTCCTCAACTCATCCATCAATACAGGCTGTATGCCTGGAAATGGTAAAGAAGCATATGTGGGTTTTGTTGGCGTGACAAATGGAATTGCTGCAATAACGATTCCCCCTGTTTCTGTTTGCCACCATGTATCTACCAAAGGACATCGTTTATTTCCAACATGATCATTGTACCAATGCCATGCTTCTTCATTAATAGGCTCACCGACAGAACCAATTACTTTTAACGAGTCTAATCTGTAATCTTGAACAAACTCGATTTTCTCTTTTGCTAATGCCCGAATAGCAGTAGGAGCAGTATAAAATTGGTTTACTTGATGCTTTTCAATGACTTCCCAAAATCGACTATGTGTTGGATATGATGGAGTACCTTCAAAGATAACAGTTGTTGCACCATTAAGCAATGGCCCATATAATATATATGAATGGCCAGTAATCCAACCTATATCGGCTGTACACCAATAAACGTCTCCGTTTGAATAATTAAAAAAATTTTTAAATGTATAAGCAGTATATACCATATAACCTGCAGTAGTATGAAGCATTCCTTTTGGAGTACCAGTAGAACCAGATGTATATAAAATAAATAAAGGATCTTCGGCATCCATTATTTCAGCAATACTCGTCGCATCTGCCTCATCTAATAAAGGTTGAAGAAATAAATCTCGTCCTTCAACCATATTTATCTCTTCATTAGTTCGTTTTACAACAAAGACCTTTTCGACACACGGTGATTTTTCTAATGCTTTATCTGCAATTTCTTTTAACTTAATGGTCTTCGACGCCCTATATCCTCCATCAGCAGTGATAAGAAATTTGCAATCACTATCATTTATACGGGTTGACAATGCATTTGCAGAAAATCCACCAAAAACCACCGAATGAATCGCTCCCATTCGAGCACAAGCCAAAATACTGAAGGCAAGCTCAGGTATCATCGGTAAATAAATACACACCCTATCTCCTTTTTCCACACCTTGTTCCCTGAGAACATTTGTCATTTTAGAAACCTCAGCATATAACTGATTATATGTGAAGCTTTTGGATTCTTCCTTAGGGTCGTTGGGTTCAAAAATTATCGCAATTTCGTCACCTTTGTTTGCTAAGTGACGGTCAATGCAATTCTTTGTAATGTTTAATTTAGCGTTTTTAAACCAAGTGAATTCAGCCTTTTGCATATCAAACTCAAGGACTTTATCCCACTTTTGATACCATGTAAAGTTGTTTTCGGCTATTTTTCCCCAAAACTTCTTTGGTTTTCTGATTGACTGTCTGTAAACTTTAAAATACTGCTCCAATGATTCAATCGAATAACTACTCATAATGCTCAATCTTTAAGTTTTAATTGAAACAAAAAGAAGACCTAAAAGTTTATAAAAAATGATAGGAGTTTTATCTAATTGTTGAGTGAATAGATTAAGGTAACCTTTGTAGAGAGTCCATTAATGTTTCTTTATGAGTTGAAGGTCTACGGAAAACAGAGGTGAGAGTGGAATATATTTTAAGAAGAACCTCCCTTATTCGGAAACTTCAAAATCCGCATTAAGTTTTGTAACGGCAAGTCTTTATTTGCTTCCTTTTCGTTACCTTTATTTGTTGGCGTATTATTGCTTGTTGCCTCTTTCCCTTTTGTAGCTCTATCTTTAGCGATTTTATTGGACTTTGTCTTTAGAGAGGACTCTTTGGGTGTAGTTTCGTCTATTTGTGTGTCAGCTGTCTTAATGTTAGCTTTCTCC
>JAQVZQ010000430.1 GCA_028708095.1 Dysgonamonadaceae bacterium | reverse complement strand
ATACTGCTTATGTGGACACCTTCTACCTTTGGAGGAAAGGAAGCAAAGATCTGTTCTGGAATGCGGTGAACGCTACTGACTTTGAGACTGAAGCAAAGAATGCATTGATAAAAGCTCTTTCTGAGAACTCAACCGGTAATGTCAATTCACTTGTTAGTGGTTACTTGTCTCATCTAAGAAGGTTCCGCTTGTTTCTATCGTCGGATGAAACCATTGTTCCGGTTGAATATAAACAAAAAACCGCAGTAAAGGTAAAGCCAACACATATGAGCCGTGAAATAATAATAAATAAAATGTATGTTGGAGGCTATTTATCTGAGGGAGATAACATAGGGCATGAAATCATTAACCTTTATAAAGCAGATGATGGGAAAAATTATATTTATCTCAATTCACAAGGCACAATAGAATTATCTCGTGGAGAAAATAGTATAACCGTTTTGTTGGTTCGAAAATTTGCCTCGAAAATATATAAAGTACTAGCTAAAGCAGAGGGTATTACGATTCTTGATTTTGCCGACAGCAAACTTCCACGAAAAGAGAGGTATAAAGGACAAGTTGCATTAGGACTGACCTATGGTGGAGTGAGTCTTGTTGATTTATTTAATGAAAATTCCTATCGCGGTAGTCTTGAGGAAGAAAAAAATGCTTATACCACGTTTGTTGCTGACAGGGTTATTAAACCGAAAAATCAGATTTATATTACAGACGATGAATCTGTAAGTGGTGATAACACTTTTTTCATTCGTACAAATAAAGGATTTGGCAAGCAAACATTAAGGGAGTTCTACAGCGAAAATGAAAAGCCGGAATCCTTCACTGATTTGAATCAAATAATTGAAAACAAAGAATTATGGGAAGAAGCTAATACGACACAAGCTATATCTGAATTACCAGAGCCTCAAAAAGATCCCTATTTTAATTTCCTAAAAATAATCAGGCAGGAAGATAATGAACTCGCTTTTTCAAATATGTTTGCTTACTTTTTTGATGTAAATAGAGATGCTTTTTCCAGGTTTGCACAGAAAGTTTTATCTGTCAATATGCAAACTGATTTTACCATTGAGAGAGAAAAGAAAAATATTGACCTATTAATTTCTGATAAAAATAATGCTGTTGTAATTGAAAATAAAATCAAATCTAGCATTAATGGTATTAATGAAAGGCATGATATCTACAGCAATCAAGTACAGTCTCAGCTAAAAAAATACTATCAGTTTGTTACAACTGATGATGAGTATTGCAAGAAAACTGTGAGCTGCTTTATTTTTTCACCAAATTACAACCGCATTGATTTGAGTAGGTTTTCATGCGGTGAAAAATACACTGTGGTTTATTACAGAGAAATCTATAATTTCTTTGTTGAAAATAGAAACCTGTTTGATGAGGTGCCTTATTTTGAAGATTTTATTAATGCAATGCATAAGCATACAAAGGACTATGATAATGAGTTAGAGGAAGAAATGCAAAGAAGATTTCAAAATACTATTTACAAAGCAAAAAAGCATTAAGGGTTGAGTTAACCTAAGGAGGGCATGAATATGCATTTGGGTTCATTGGAAGACCGTAGAGCTAGAAACAATGAAATAAAGCTTGTCACTGCTGCTTTATATGAAGCAAAAGTTAAGGACGAGGAAATCCTGCGAGTATTGATGAAGGTATGTAATGCAGACAGAGAAGAGGCGACAAATGCGTTTCGTAATGAAAAGTTCATGTTGTACCCTTGCAGAGCATTGTATCAATACTTAATCCTAGAAAAAGGATTTGAAGAACATGACGCTGATGTATTAATACATAGTAAGGCTAAACGTGCGTTGGCCAGCAACAGGGAGCTAAGCAAATTATCACCTGCTAAGTTGTATGACGCAATAAATAAATAGTTGGGGGTAAATTAATGGCTAGACGAAATAAATATGATGTACTGGTAATACTTACAAACAATGCAGCTCTCATATGGAAAGAAGCTCGTGGTATTGCGCCGGATTCGGCAGCAGATAAGTTAGATGATGCTATGCTCGAATGGCAAAGCGAATTAACTAAAACTTTGGAAATTTGGATTGATAAAGGTCTTGCAATGACTACAGGTGAACTGATTCTTGCACGTGCGAATCTAGGTGCAGTAGTTGAATCATGGCTGAAATTCTTTTACTGTGTTTATTATGATGATTATTGTAAGAACCCGATTACAAATAATAAAGGGAAAATGATAGAACCTGAAATAGCCTCATTTAATAATCTTAAAGATTTTAGTTCTGGAAAGCTATGGGATGATGCAAGTTCATCAGAGTATGCTTGGGTTGATTCCGTACAGCATAAAAGGAATGCAATCCATTCGTTTAGATACAGAGATATTGGAACTTCCCAGGATTTTTTAGATGATATTAATCATCTTTATGATTTTGTAGATAATGTCCTTTCGCACTTCCCACCACTTGAGGACTGTATAGAGGTATATCCAGCGGGCTATGTTATGAATCCATACATTGACTGATATATTCCCACAAACGACAGACAATCTTGGATGTGTTTCCAACTACGAGCGTGAAGATGTTCCCTCGTAAAGCCCGTAATAATTTAAGTCGACTATATTGTGCACAAATTGTCGGATAGATAAGCACATCCTTTGGTAATATCGATGATGAAGGGAGGTTGTTCAATGGATTCGTTAAGCAGTATGAATAAAGCCTTCGCATATATTGAATGGCATCTAACGGAGGATATTGATTATA
>JAQVZQ010000429.1 GCA_028708095.1 Dysgonamonadaceae bacterium | reverse complement strand
CAATAAATCTGCATTACAAATGTTTAAAAATGTAGTTTTTACAATTTATTGTTGCGTTAAAAACGCTTCACCCCATGAAATAATGCTACGCATTAAATCTTCGATTTATTTCACAGGGTAAACCATGTCTCCCTTCCCGCAATGCTGACGGGACAGGCTGTTCGGAAACGAGGGGGGAGTATAAAATCGGTGCAAGCAAACATTGACAACTTCCTGCCCTAGTAGTCGAAGGGTCAATTAAGAACCCATCAATTGCATTGTTATTAGTGCTGTAACTGTAGCTATACCAAAACTCAAGAGTGTACCTATCAAAATATACTCTGTGAGTTTTCTACTTTTCGATTCTTTCAAATCTCCAAATCTGAAAACAGATTTTGCTGCCAACAGAAAACCGATGCCTTGCCAATTACCCGTTATTATAAATATAAAAACAAACAAACGCTCCAACATGCCAATGTATTTGCCTGCATTGGGAAGCGATTCGTTGCTGTTTTCGTTTAATGCTTTAGACCAACTTGACATCAACATTTGCATTATAACTCCGCTTACAACGGTTATAAACAGCAAAGCAGTAGCAAATATCCAAATAGTAGGAAGTAGCGCAAGTTCAAGGAAGTCGATATCGGGCTTTATCCATATCATCCATATTGATATAATGCTAACAAGGTGTAGCGCTTGGTCGATGAGAAACCATCGTGTTTTACTATTTTCTCTTTGTGCATACAATTTTATGGCGTCGATAGCACCGTGAAGTAGTGCCAGAGTAAGTGCTAATGTCCAATAAGTTATATCCCAAAGCAACAGCAATACCAACAGTCCGTGTATGAGTGCATGCAAGTATAGGATGATAGATTGACCCTTTTTTTGTTCTTTCTTATCTACCCATTTTTTAGATTGGAGTAAAAAATCGCCAACCAAATGAGCCAATATAAGCTTGAGTAGTACAATCATTTAAGTATAGCTTTTATTTTTTTTCGATACATTTTTTCAACTGCCAGCAATTCATCTACATTTGCTCTATTCCACCTACCACTTACACCACTTTGTTTTATGCCCAACATATCACCAATTTCTTCTTGTGTAATAGTTTGATTTTTGAGCACAATTTCTATCAACTCTGCCGCTGAAACCGACCATTTGTCCATAAACGTACCTGCCAGTTTTAGGTACAAGTTTATCTCGTTGTCAAAATCTTGCCACTCGCTTTTGAAACCCATGGTTACGTTCTCTCTTTTTAGCATATCAAACTTTTCACCAGCATATACAAATGCCGATCCATTACTTTCTGATATTCTTTGGCCTGTATAGCTTTTAGTGCCTATTCCCACCGCCATCCTTACATCTATTGTGCTTATTCGTTTTCGATTGTCTAAGGGTTTTATTTTTTTTATGAGTGCCTTAATTTCAAATATCTTCTGGAGAGCCTCTTCGGGATGTAGAAATTCGATTTGAAAGAAATCGCCCCATACCAATTCCCAATTTTTGGGCGATTCGCCCCAAGAGCTCAATAAATCTTTGAGTGGCAACAACCATTTTTCTTGGTCAACCAACTTTCTGGAGGCAATAATATCTCCTTTTATTACAGCAATCATATATCTTTGATGTTTTTATATTAAACACAAATGTATAAAGTATTGTTCAAATATGCAATAATTCTTGATATTGCTATTATTCGCAATATATTGATGTATTGCATAAATAAACAATAATGGTGCTCTGACGACGAAGTTTGGTAAAGCGACGTTGGGAGAAAAAGTATTTGTAATTTATTCGCTTTCATCCGTCGCATCAGTATCATCTAAGTGCTAATCTTTGCATCACAACAGACTTGAACTGATAAGAGCACAAGTCGGGAGACTTGCGCCATCGAAGCATTCAGCAGACCAATTTTAGCCATTGCAAGCAAAACTCACAATTTTTCTATCTCAAATGCTTTCCACCTCATTTCATCTCTCTTTTTATTATACGAAAGCATAGCCCTACCTTTCACTGTTTGCATATCGACAAGATTGTAATCATTGATCAATCGGGGTTCAACAAAAACATCATCAACAAATCCAAAATTCTGTGAAGAAACCACCTTTAATAAACTCTCAAAGGGTTTGATAGCCCTTGTAGGTTTTGTAGGCTCAACCAATTTAACGGTAAGCACTTTAAAAAGCCCCTTATCACCTTCGTCTCCGAATCTTACTTTTAAAATATCACCCACTTGTGGTGTATCCATTAGATCTTCATAATGAAAGAAACCATGCTTATTTCTATCTTTTACAAAGTTGAGCATGTTTTTGTGCTGATTTACAAATGCTACAGCAATAATTTCTTCAGGAATATCTTGATATAATATCTCATCAGCTATGTGTATGTATTGGTAGTAAAGTTCTTGATTGTTGGGCTTTGCATCTGAGTTTTTATACCATTCTTGATTCATCCAATCGACAAGTTGTGTGTTTAATTTCCATCCGTTTTTATTGCGTATATCAACCACAAATCCAATTTCTGTTTTTGCTTCGTTGTACATTTTTTTGTGAATTAATATTGCTGCAAACTTTTCTCTCAATTTCACTAAAAAATCTTCACGCGTATTTAAGTTTAGTGCTTTGCAAAAGCCCTTGTTTCGGTATATGACACCCAACTTTGAGCTTCATGAACAATAATAACTTCAAAATCCACATTAGTTTGCAGCTCTACCTCCAGTGTTTGACTCTCACTTGATATATCGTGAGTTTTTT
>JAQVZQ010000428.1 GCA_028708095.1 Dysgonamonadaceae bacterium | reverse complement strand
GGTAACTTTCATATTTTTTCACTCCAAAAACGTTTTTGTAATTTTACATTAACACTATAAATGGTAAATGTCAACTACTTTATTTATAATAATTTAATATTTGTTGATTGCAAAACTAAATTCCGCTTTCCCATGGAATTTACTAATTCTTAATATATCTAAGTATAGATATGGAATTTACTTATTCCAAAATAATGTATAATAGTATTAAACATGGTTGCCCCTCCTTGGTTTATATGGAGGAATACATTATGAATACACAAAAACATTTAACTCTTGATGCAAGAACTACCATAGAACTCGATCTTGGCAAAGCCAGCTCTTTTAAAGCTATTGGACAATTGCTTAATAAGGATTGTACAACCATTTCTAAAGAGGTTCGTAATCATCGTATATTTGAGAAAAAAGGTACTTTTGGAAAAGCATTTAATGATTGCATGAATGCTTTTAACCACGCCTGTGACATGAGATGTATCTGCGATCGATGCACCACTAAAAAACGTCCTTGTTGGTCCTGCGGAAAATGTATAAATTCCTGCATTTCATACAAAAAGTATACTTGCCCTCGTTTATCGAAAGCGCCGTATGTTTGTAACGCTTGCACAAGCCGTAATAGTTGTTGTCTTGAAAAAGCTTTTTATAGAGCCTCTTATGCTCAACATGAATATGAGACCATACGCTCAGAATCTCGTTCAGGCTTTGCCGTTTCAGAGGAGGAATTAAAACATCTTGACAGTGTTGTATCTCCCTTACTAATCCATGGTCAATCTTTGCATCACATTGCAATTTCTCACCTAGATGAAGTAATGAAATCGGAACGGACTCTTTACACCTATGTTAATAACGGACTCTTTACTGCAAGAAACATAGATATGCCTCGAACTATACGTATGCGTCCACGCAAATCAAAACCTAAGGCTCTGAAGGTTGATAAAAAATGCCGGATTGGTCGCACGTATGGTGATTACAAGAAGTATTTAGAGGATCATCCCGATGTTTCGGCTCGTCAATTAGACTCTGTAGAAGGCATCAAAGGTGGTGCTGTTCTACTAACTATACACTTTGTAAATCAAGATTTACAACTTGCTTTTTTACGACCATCCAATGATTCACAATCTGTAATTGATATTTTCGAGAAACTATACATAACTATGCGTCCTGATGTTTTTATTGATATTTTCCCATTGCTATTAGCTGATAACGGAAGTGAGTTTTCAAATCCTAATGCTATTGAATATGACAGACAAGGGAATTTACGCACAAAAATGTTTTATTGTAACCCCAATGCACCTTATGAAAAACCGAATTGTGAAAACAATCATGAAATGATTCGAAGAATCATTCCTAAAGGTGTTGATTTTGGAAAATATACTCAGGAACAGATTGACCTAATGATGAGTCATATCAATTCCTATGCAAGAAAATCTCTTGGGAATAAAAGTCCATATGACGTATTTGCATTTCAATACGGCGAAGAACTTTTAGAGGTATTTAACCTAATAAAAATACCTGCAAATGAGATTATTCTTACACCAAATCTTTTCAACAAAACTAACCTGTAAATAAAACAAACCAAGATCAGGGAAGTTATGCAGCCATCAAAGCCTTCCATCAAGGGGTGGAATTTACAACTTCCGAAAAAAGACAGGTAAATTCGATTCCTTAATTGCATGCACAAAAATCTCGAAAATCTTGGTTAATGGTTATATTATAGTCCTATTTTTCACCAAATACAATCATTTAAATAATACTTCATAGTATTATACCAAGAACAGTGGAATTTAATCTTGCAAAGTGGTATTTAACTTTTCAATTCACCTATCGAGAGTATATAGCAACTTTTCTGTTTACGTGCATGATATCCGCCTGCCACAGGTCGTAAAAAACTATATGAAATAATAAAAACAAGACTTTGCCACAGCATTTTAAATAGCAAACCTATCACAATGATAGTCAAAAAATTGATAATCAGAATAGAACCTTGCCAGAAGCCATATACATATAGCTCTTTATCCTCAATTTTCACGATATTCAATTTTACCAGTTTATTAGTAAGTGCATTTGCTAATCGTTCCATTATCCCCTCCCAAATCATCGGATTGTAGATATATCAAAACTTTAACTCGAAAAACTTTTTCATCATATAGTACCTGCATTACTCCATCATATTTATTTACTACATTCTGTACACTCCTAAGTCCCAACCCATGGTTTTCACAATCCTGTTTTCGAGAAAAAAATTTATTTGTATCTTTTATTACAATTCCATCAAAAGGGTTGTTAATTTCAATAATTAAACGTCCTTTTGTATACTTTACTTTTATATCTATCCAACGACTATTCTCTATATTAACTACTGCTTCCAAAGAATTATCTAGTAAATTTCCAAGGATGATTGCTATGTCAAAAGTCATGATAGACAGGTTATTTGGCACAGATAAATCTGTAGATATTGTTATATCCTGTTTTTCGACTTGTTGTAACTTGAAATTGATAATACTATCAATTGTACTATTTCCTGAAGTTGCATATTCTTTGGTTACTTTATACATATCTGTCATGTTAGTAAGCTGTTTTATCAATTCATCAATTTTCTCAGACTTTGCCAATTCATAAAGTGGAGATAATTTATTATTAAAATCATGGCGAAGTACTCTCATATGACTAAGTGTCGAATCCATCATCTGTACTTGATATTCATAATATTGATTTTGTTCCTCCATGATTCTT
>JAQVZQ010000427.1 GCA_028708095.1 Dysgonamonadaceae bacterium | reverse complement strand
AACTACCGCCAACAAAGGCTAAAATCAAGCGGGCGGAAAGTGCTAATTTGAAGGGCAGAGCAACTACTAAACTTCATCGTAATTTGACAGTGAAGTGCACCGAATTGCCCGCCAGCTTTTAGCCTCAACCGTTGGGTGTAATTTAATGACTACCAGCAATTAACCTATTATCGAGGATGATTAAAATGGATAAAAGAAGAAATATAATTTTCACTATAGCAATTGACAATTATGAAACTTCAGTATGGAAAGACCTGAATAACGCAGTTTTGGATGCAAAAACCATATTGGAAGTTTTTACCACAAAATATGATTTTGAAGAGTTTCCCGATTCCTTATATAACCATACAGCAACCAAAGAGAATATTTACCAATGCTTCAATACTTTAAGAAGCTCTATAGAACCAGATGATAATGTCATCATTTTTTTTGCAGGTCATGGCAATATGAATCCAATGACTCGGAGAGGATATTGGATTCCACATGAGGGCACTGCTGACCCTCATACTTGGATAGAGAATTCTGTAATTAAAGACTTCATCGCTGATTTAGAAGCTAAACATATATGGTTAATTGCCGATTCGTGTTTTTCTGGAACTTTTCTTACCAATACGAGAGACGTCTTTAAAGAAAAAACATACAAAGAACTTGATAGCAAAAAATCAAGATGGATGCTTGCTTCAGGTAGTGAGGAAAAAGTTTCCGATGGAACAGCAGGAAAGCACAGTCCTTTTTGTAAATATTTATTGCGTTTACTAGAGAATAATAGCAATTCTTTTTTATCAACCTTAGAGGCAATTAATTTTGTTCAGGTTTTAACTAAGAATAATTCAAATCAAACACCAATTGGTGCATTTATTGATAATGTAGGACATCAAAATGGCGAAATGGTTCTATGTCTAAATAAAGAACATGTAGTCCAGAACGTTGACATTTCAAGAGGGAAGCCAAACACACCATCTCTTCGATTAGAATTATCTAAGTATCAAAATGGAAATAAGAAAATCTCATCAGGGAAAGAAATATTACTTGTAAAGTCCTTTGTGGACAAGGTTGATTTCCTAATACTTGAAAATTTTAGATTCGATGATGATGGTAATAAAAAACTAAAATTTAAAGACGATAAAGTAATTCTTGGAACTAGAGATGAAGATAGTTTTGAACTGATTCACAGATTTGCAACATGGGCAGGAATTACAAGGTATTTGGAAGAAGATGACCAATTTTATAAAGCAAAGAAAATAGCAATAATAAATGCACATGAAGATATTGAGACCATTGAAGAGAGCCAATTTGCTTTAGCACAAGCTGATTATATTCAAGAACTAATCACCTTCAACAAAGACTTAATGTTGTGTCTTCATTGTGGAGGACGAATTTCTACGAATGATAGTTATCTTGTTGAAATTGATGAAATCGGGTTGAAGAATAATGCTGGGAATGTTCATAATGAATGCTTAAGACCTGCTGATAGGATTTTAGGAAAATCTGGATATGAAGAGTTAAAAGATTCTTATTTGGTAAATTTTGACTATAAACTATGGGGTAGTCTTCTTGAAAAGGGACAAGGTCAACTTGGAAACGCAATTTCACAAATTGAAGGAAATAAAATAGCTATAATTAGTTGGAATCCAGAAAACAATAAAAATGATGGCAACTACTGTATTAGAATTATTTATGAAAATGGAACTAGTGGTTTTGTAACATTAGGAAAAGAGATACATCGATTTACAAAACATGAAATTGATGAAGAACTATCGTTTTTTAATCAAAACTTAGAAGAGGCTAAAGTTAATGGTGATTCTCCGTGTATGATTGTAGAGACCAAGCATTTCGGCAACTATAAACACCTTTCTGAATTTAAAAATGATAATCAAACAATAACTAAGGTGAAGGCATATGAAAAAGTTCTATATAGTAATCAATTCGAACAAAATACAGGAAACATTGAAAATGACTATACTCCAATTGGATTAATAAAAGATTTTGAATCAAAAGCTTTCATTAGAATTGGTGAAATTGTTCCGTTAATATCTAAGCCTGAAGATTTTGATACATTTATAGTTAATTGGAAGGGAGTTATTCCAGAAATAGATAAATGTACAATTCGAATAATAAAATCAGACTTTGAGCTCGATACATATATCCAAAGCTTTTTTGCGGAAGGACTCCAACCAATAATAAACCCAATATTTGATACTACTACCAAACAGCTAAATTCTGGATTAATTCTTCGGAATTTTAAAGATTTAATTAAAGAAGGAAAGTTGCAAAACAAAAAGACTTGGAAAAAAGACGATAAAGTTGAAGTTGTATTTCCAGGTATGAAAACTGATAAGCATGCAAAAGGAATTCTTTTAACGGATGAATTTGTTGATGAAATAGGTGAGACATGTGTGGTTTTTAGACCAATTGAGGATGGGAAAATGCTTGATGATATGCAGTTTAAATTGCCAACAAAACTATTAACAGAATGGACTTAAAAAAAAACTACACCCAACACGCGGTCATAAAACATTGCGCGGATAGTGCTAAATTTGAACGAAATCACATTTAATCAACGGCTTACGGTCTGATAAGTTTGTGTTTCAAATTGCGCAACGTTTCATACCGCCATCCGTAGTGTTCAATTAAAAATCGAACGTTCATTGAAAGAGTAAACCGACTGTTTTAGGGATTATTTAGTAATAAGGAATAGATTTTATTTTCATTAAAAAAGGGAAAACTATTG
>JAQVZQ010000108.1 GCA_028708095.1 Dysgonamonadaceae bacterium | reverse complement strand
AGGATTGGTAAGTTTTGGAGGGTTTGTGAGGTGGTGATACCCTGTCTTATATGAAATGAGTTGAAGTAAATCACTCGTAATGTTATGTGAGTGATATAATGTTTTTAAAATTCTTGAGTAAATGAACAATTAACACCAAATTAAGAAAATGAAAAACAATCTGATAAAATATGCAATAACAACAATCCTAATCACATTGATTTATGGCTGTGGTTCTTTTGAAAAAGCAGTTATTTTAAATCCATCTACAAATTATTTCCCTGCTAAAAAGAACAAGCAAACAGTAGTTTTAAAGAATGTTGAAGTGGATAAAGAGGCTTTGAAATCTTTCTTATTGGTTGTTCCTACGAGCGACTATTGGATTCAAATGGGAACTAATCTTAACCACTTTGACACAGTAATGACATTTGAGCAGTTTCAAACAACCATTGTTCAAGATGGCTTGACAGACAAAATTCCATCTGTTTCTGACATGGTAGGACTAAACAGAGCGTATAAATATTATCGACCTTTTTTACTGTTAAATCTAAATACTGAACAAAAAAACAGTGGAGGATGGTATACAGGATTGACCCTTTACGACCCAGAAAAGGCGGAAGTAGTTTTTCAGAACGAAATAAAATTAAACTTAATGTGGGATGGGTGGACTGACCAAGGAACGATGTTCCCTTTGTTCAACTCTTTACTTGATTATTTAAGAAACGAAGAAAAATAATGTTCGAGTAACACATTTCAAAAAGAACTAGGCACAACTAAATAGAATTTATTGACATTATGTCAACAATTCTACTAATCCACAAACCCCGCATACACAATATTCACTTGCGATACTCCCCAAGGCACTTCTCTCCTACTCTTCAACCATTCGTTCGCCTTATAAGTAAGATACGATGTTCCAACCCCAACAATGATTCCACCCAGCACATCGGATGGATAGTGCACACCAAGGTACATTCGCGAAAATGCAACAGACGATGCCCACACATACATCGGCACTGCCATTTGCCATGAAGGGAATGATAACGTAAGTGATGTGGCTAAGTTAAAAGCCATAGAGGTGTGTCCAGATACAAAAGAGGGAGAATAATTATCGCTCTGCCTATCGCGCAATATAATTTTATCGGGATATGCCTCAAAAGGTCTTTGACGATTGATTGTATATTTGGAGGTGAGGGTGATGGCACTGTTTAATAGCATGGCTGCTCCTGTGACGATACCTGTTTCAAGAATCTTTTCATCTTCTTTCAACCAGCCATAAAGCCCTAATCCAACAACAGAACCTACCTCTACATAAATGGCAGAATATGAAAGAAACTTCATTGAGGTGTTGAATCCTTTTCCTGCATCAATGTGGTTGATGGTGCTTGCCAAATCGACATTGATATTTTGTGCATCAGTAGTGGATAAACAGCACGTAATTATTGATATCGAAATGAAAAATCTTGTAATATGATTCATAACACAATGAGGTATTATAAATACGTTGTTGTAGAGAAAATTCATGAATTTTCTCTACAACGCTAACAATCATCACACCATTACATCCTATTTCGCCAATGCAAAATCCAGCTGTTTTCGTTCTAAATTGGTGCGCATAACCTTAATAGGTAATGCCTGTCCCAAACGATACTCTCGTCTGGTGCGCCTTCCAATCAAGCGATAGTTCTTTTCGTCTAGTTCATAAAAGTCATCATCCAGCTCTCTGATTGGAATCATGCCTTCGCATTTATTTTCATTTATTTCCACGTAGATTCCCCATTCAGTAATTCCCGAGATTACACCATCAAATACCTGTCCAATCTTGTCAGACATAAATTCCACTTGTTTGTATTTTATGGAGTCGCGCTCTGCACGTGTTGCCACCAACTCCATATCGGAGCAATGCTTGCAAAGCTCTTCTATCTCATCCTGATTAGCACTTTTCTTATTGTCTAAGTAGGCACTCAGCAAACGATGTACCATCATATCAGGATAGCGACGAATTGGCGAAGTGAAATGAGTGTAATACTCAAAAGCCAATCCATAATGACCAATGTTTTTTGTGGTATAAACAGCCTTAGCCATAGTCTTTACTGCAATTGTTTCCACCAAGTTCTCTTCGGGTCGGTTCTGAACAGAATCCAACAAAGTATTGATACTTTGTGCAATTTGCTTGTTGCTGCCCGTGATTTTTATTCTATGTCCGAAGCGCTGAATAAAAGTATTGAGTGTTTCTAGCTTTTCTGGGTCAGGCAAATCATGAATTCGATAAACGAATGTTTTTGCATTCTTTTTTGAATCTACTTTACCTATATCTTCAGCTACTGTTCGGTTGGCTAGCAACATAAACTCTTCGATGAGATGATTGGCTTCTTTCGATTCAGTGAAATAAACACCTAGTGGTTTACCTTTCTCATCCAAATTGAAATGTACTTCGTATCGTTCAAAATTGATTGCTCCATTGGCAAATCTGCGTTCACGCAATTGTTTTGCCAGGTTGTTCATAGTAATTATCTCCTTACTATAAGTTCCCATTTCTGTTTCAATCATGGATTGAGCTTCTTCATAAGAGAGACGAAGGTCTGAATTGATAACAGTTTTTACAATTCGATGTTTTAGGACATGTCCTTTGTCGTTCATTTCAAAAATAACGGAAAAACAAAGCTTCTCTTCATTTGGACGAAGCGAGCACAGTTCGTTACTCAATCGTTCGGGCAACATTGGGATAGTCCTATCAACTAAGTAAATAGAATTAGCCCTCTTTTGTGCTTCGGTATCAATGATATCATCTGGTTTCACATAGTGTGTCACATCGGCAATATGAACACCAATCTCCCACGTAGTTGGCGTTAGCTGTTTAATTGAGAGCGCATCATCAAAATCTTTTGCATCACTCGGGTCAATAGTCAGCGTGAGGATGTCGCGAAAGTCTTCACGTTTTGCAATTTCTTGCGGAGTGATGCCCGCAGTAATTTTCTCAGCAGCTTTCTCTACATTTTCTGGATAGATGTAAGGTAAGTTGTATTGTGCTAGAATAGCATGCATCTCAGTGTCGTTAAGTCCAGCCTCGCCCAACACATCCAACACTTTACCTAAAGGGTTATTTGCTTTTGCGGGCCACTCTATAATCTCTACTACAACTTTATCACCTGTCTTCCCACCTTTCAAGTTTTCTTTCGGAATAAAGATGTCATTGGCAAGAATTCTACTGTCGAGCACCAAAAAGGCAAAATCTTTTTGCACCTCTAATGTTCCAACAAATCGTGCTTCGGCACGTTTCAATATTTCTATTACTTCACCCTCAGCTTCAAAACGCTTGCGCTTTGCAAACATTTGCACACGTACTATGTCGCCATTCATGGCATGCATGGAATTTCGTTCGGGAATATAAATAATGTTACCCTCGTCATTGGGTACAAAGAAGTTCTTCCCATTGCTGCGACGTTCAAAGCGTCCTTCTAAGACAGGCTTACGATTGTTGGATTTATACTTGCCTCGTTGGGTTTCAAGCACCAAGTCATCATCACGCAATTTATCAAGCACATCGCGCAAAGTTGTTCTTTGCTCTTCAGCTGACACATCTATGGCTGCTGATATTTGTTTGTAGTTATATTGTTTTTCGGGATTATCGTTCAGGAATTGAATGATGGCAGATGATAATTCTTTTTTCTTGCGTTTTCTCTCTGGCTGTTCGGTTTTTTTCTTCTTTTTCATACGTTTTTCAGTTTAGTATAAATGCAAAGTAACGAAAATTATCAATTATCAGCCACTTTCTGTGCACATTTCTGTTGTGAAAACAACTACATAAAAACATGTACGGGGTGCTATTGTTCATTATTAAAATATTTTTTTGAATGTATATACAGTCTTTGCTCATAGACTAAACACAATTGCGAAACAGAAATAAGAACATCTTATATTTAAAGACATACATAAAAAGCATGTAAACCTAGCAAGTGAATGCATTCTAATTATGAAAAAGCCAAAACTTGTTAGGGGAAACACTTTCTCAATTTGAGAAAACCAGAAATTGTTAAGGGAAATACCGTCTCAAGTTGAGAAAGCTATAAATTGTTCAAGGATGTACTATTTCAACTTGAGAAAGTACAAACTTGTACATTTAGAAACTATTTCATAGCGAAACAGTACGAACCTTGTTCAATTTATCACTTTATCGAAATGCGCAAGTAAGGAATTATTTTATTAACAGGTTGGGCGTTGCACAAAAGCAGAAAAATGTTTCGAGAGAGTTGAAAATATCCTACGATACTACTCTTTCTTTCCAAAACCAACCATGTTTCCCCATTTTATCATTATTTTTGCAAAACACACTTACAAGAATATAAGCATGCGAAAGAAAATTCTCATTACTGGTGCTAGTGGCTTTATTGGCTCAAGCATTGTAGAAAAGGCGCTTGAACAAGACTGCGAAACTTGGGCGGGCATTCGCTCAAGTAGTAATCGGGATATGTTGCAAGATGAACGCATCAAGTTTATCGATCTGAACTATACAGACACTAGCAAACTAAGTAGTCAATTAACATCTTTCGTAAAAGAAAATGGAAAGTTTGATGCCATAATCCACGTTGCAGGTATCACTAAGGCAATACGTAAAGCAGAGTTTGACAAAATAAACTTTGGGTACACTAAAAACTTTGTAGATGCTTTGATAGAAGCTGACTGCGTTCCTAAAACGTTTATTTTTATGAGCACACTAGGAGCAATTGGCGTAGGTGACGAAATAAACTATTTGCCAATGAAGTACGATCGAAAACCGAATCCTAATACTGCATACGGAAAAAGCAAACTGTTGGCTGAGAATTACTTGAAAAGCATCAAAGACTTCCCTTATGTTATTTTGCGCCCTACTGGTGTATATGGTCCCAATGACACCGACTATTTGATATTAATGAAAGCCGTAAAAAGAGGAATCAATGTAGGTGCTGGATTCAAAAAACAGTTAATTTCATTTATATATATAAGCGATTTGATTGACATCGTTTTTTCGAGTATAGAAAAAGGAGTAGTTCAAAGAGAGTACCTTGTTTCTGATGGTTGCAGTTATACCGATGATGAATTTAATAAAATTGTGCAACATGCACTGAACAGAAAGCGAGTACTTCGATTGAAAATACCACTTTTCATCGTAAAACCTGCTGCATTTGTGAGCGAAAAGATTGGGGAGTTATTGGGCAAGCCCCTTACCTTCAACACTGATAAGTACAAAATAATGAAACAACGCAATTGGGCGTGTGATATCACCCCTTTGCAACAGGAACTTGACTTTACACCAAAAGTCTATCTCAAAGAGGGGGTTGAAAAAACAATTGCGTGGTATAAAAAGAAAGGGTGGTTATAATTACTTAATTAAAAGCTAACTATATCATTTAATTTAATTCCCCTCTGTTTTAACTTTTAAATTTAGTATTTTTGCCTTTCTAAAACATTGAAAATGAATATAGCGATTATAGGTTACGGAAAAATGGGTCACGAGATTGAGAAAATCTGTCGTGAAAGAGGTCATACCATTGTTTGCACAATAGATATGAATGAAGAAGATAAATTCGAGTCAGATGAATTTAAAAGCGCACAAGTTGCCATTGAATTCTCCTCGCCCGATAGTGCTTTAAATAATTACCGACGTGCTTTTGCTGCAAACGTACCTGTTGTGTCAGGCACCACAGGATGGTTAGATAATATAGACGAGGTGAAACAAGCCTGTGAAAGGGATGGACAGACCTTCTTTTATGCTTCAAACTTCAGTTTGGGAGTGAATATATTGTTTGCAGTAAACAAGTATTTAGCGAACATAATGAATGACTTCACCGAATATAACGTACATATCGAAGAGACCCATCACATTCACAAACTTGATGCCCCAAGCGGTACAGCCATTACCATTGCCGAAGGCATACTGGACTCTGTTGAACGAAAAAAACATTGGAAGCTTGACAAACAGGACAACAACGATGATTTGCAGATAAATTCATACCGCAAAGACGAAGTTCCTGGTATTCACACAATAAAATATGAGTCGGAAGTGGATACAATAGAACTAACACACGATGCTAAAAGTCGCAAAGGCTTTGCATTGGGTGCAGTGGTGGCAGCAGAATTTACGGCTGGGAAGAAAGGATTCCTTGGGATGGAAGATTTACTACCGTTTTAAGCAGGCACTTTGCAAAGAAAAATAGACATTTCGACAAGCTCAATGACCGAGTTACTCTTGTCTAATAATATCAATAGACACTTTAGTTTACAACTATGACATTAAAAGAACGTTTTTCAAACACATCACGCCATCAGTGGATTTGGTTTATTGCCACATCAGTAGCATGGCTTCTTTTCTCGATATGGGCTGGTAATTTATGGCTCTTGTTATTTCTGTTTTTACTATTGGATATCTACGTAACCAAGTTTGTGCCGTGGACATTCTGGAAGAAAGCAAAAAACCCAGCAGTTCGCAAAGTAATGGAATGGGTGGATGCAATAGTATTTGCTTTGATTGCTGTTTACTTTATCAACACCTTTTTCTTTCAAAACTATCAGATACCCACCTCTTCTCTAGAGAAATCATTGTTAGTAGGAGATTTTTTATTTGTAAGCAAATTGAGTTATGGTGCCCGTGCACCTATCACGCCACTATCTTTCCCCTTGGCGCAACACACCATGCCTGTTGTTGGTGGCAAATCGTACATTGAGAAACCACAATGGAAATACAGACGTTTGAAAGGGTTTGGAGAAGTGAAACGCAATGATATTGTTGTATTTAACTTCCCAACAGGTGATACAGTAGCAACAAACATGGAAGCTGTTGACTACTACGTTCTTTCTGCAGTAAACCCAAATGGAAGTGAAGGAGTGAAATCGGACAAAAGAAGATATGGCGAAATAGTGTATCGTCCAGTGGACCGAAGAGAAAATTATGTGAAGCGTTGCATTGGACTACCAGGTGAAACCATCGAATTAAAGAATGACTCTGCTTATATTGATGGATCATTAATCCCTAACCCAAAGTTGGCACAACATAACTATATGATACAAACAGATGGCTCGGAAATCTCTCCTAAAGTTTTTTCAGAAATAGGAATAAACATTGATGACTATGCTAGTGATGATATGTCAGGACAACGCGTTCAAGATTTATCATATGCAGATAGCTTAAGTATGGCAAGACTTGGATTGAGAGATGATAATGGCAAAAAAGGGAAACTCTACTACAGCATCCCCATGACGGACGAAATGGTTGAAGTAATGAAAACAAAATCATTCGTGTGGAGTGTTATCAAAGAGAAAGAACCCGCAGGCTCGAGTTTATACTATCCACTCGATTATCAACAAAATTGGACAAGAGACTCTTTTGGGCCACTTTGGATACCAAAAAAAGGAGCCACAATCAACTTTGACACCGACACAGATTACAAAGTAGCTGCATATAACCGTTGCATTAAAAACTACGAAGGAAATGATTTTGCTTATCGTGACGGGAAAGTATTCATCAATGGTGAAGAAAGGAATTCCTATACGTTTGAGATGGATTACTATTTTATGATGGGTGACAATCGTCACAACTCAGCCGACTCACGTGTATGGGGTTTTGTTCCTGAAGACCACATTGTGGGTCAACCCTTGCTCATATGGTTGTCTTTAGAAAAAGACAAAACATGGTTGAATGGTAAAATACGTTGGAACAGACTTTTCAGAAGTGCTAAGAAATAATGCAAACTGTTCTTTTGTCATCTCTCTATATTGCTCCCATACAATATTATAGTAAACTATTTAGAGCAAAAGTAGCTGTTATAGAGACAGACGACAACTATCAAAAACAATCGTATCGCAACCGCTGCATCATTGCAGCGGCAAATGGTCCGCTCGCTCTGAGTGTTCCTATCGAAAAGCCCAAAGGGCTTAAATGTAAAATGAAAGATATCAAAATTGCAGATCACGACAATTGGCAACATTTCCATTGGAATGCTATCATTTCTGCTTACAACTCATCTCCCTTTTTTAAATATTACAGGGATGAATTCATTCCATTTTATGAAAAGAAGACAACTTTCTTATTCGACCTCAACGAACAGATACGTAGCCTCATTTGTCAGCTGTTGCAAATCGACACACCCATAAGTTATTCCACCAACTTTATTGAAGTAGCACCTAATGGCACAAGCGACTTCAGAGAAGCCATTCACCCCAAAAGAGATTGGCGTGAAACAGATCCACAGTTCGATGCAAAACCCTATTATCAAGTATTTGGAGAAAAGTACAAGTTTATTGAAAACACTAGCATCATAGATTTGTTATTCAACATGGGAAATGAGTCTCGTTTATACTTGTAGCTCTATATATACAATATCAACAGGAATTATACCACAATTCAGCATTTTTTATGTAAATTTGTGGACAAAATATATTATAATGGACAATCAAGTAAGAGTACGTTTTGCACCAAGCCCAACAGGCCCACTACATATAGGTGGCGTTCGCACAGCTTTATACAATTATCTTTTTGCTAAACAACAAAATGGCAAGTTTATCCTTCGCATAGAAGATACTGATTCAAAAAGATTTGTAGAAGGTGCCGAAGAATATATAGAAGAGACTTTCCAATGGCTAGGTTTGACCTTTGACGAAGGTCCAAAAGCTGGTGGCAAATCTGGACCATACAAACAATCGGAACGCAAAAAATTGTACAGGCAATATGTTGCCAAATTATTGGATTCTGAGTCTGCATACATTGCCTACGATACCCCTGAAGAGTTAAACGCTAAACGCAAAGAAGTCAGCAACTTTCAGTATGATGCATCCACACGCATGCAAATGCGCAATACCCTCGCTTTATCAGTATCAGAAATTGAAGAGTTGATTGAAAAAAATGTACCCTACGTTGTTCGCATAAAAGTAGAACCTGATATTGACATCACCGTAAATGATTTGATAAGGGGTGAAGTTATTATCAACTCCTCAATATTGGATGACAAAGTAATTTTCAAATCAGTTGACGAGTTACCCACTTATCATCTTGCCAACATAGTTGACGACCACTTAATGCGTATCACACATGTGATAAGAGGCGAAGAGTGGCTCCCCTCTGCCCCATTGCATGTATGGATGTACAAGTGCTTAGGTTGGGAAGAAACTATGCCACAATTTGCACATCTGCCCTTGTTGCTAAAACCCGAAGGCAATGGCAAACTAAGCAAGCGCGATGGTGACCGTTTGGGGTTTCCCGTATTCCCACTTGCATGGACCGATCCCGAAACAGAAGAGGTTTCATCTGGGTATCGCGAAAGTGGATACCTGCCTCATGCAGTAGTCAACTTTTTATCACTATTGGGGTGGAATCCAGGTCACGACGAAGAGATTATGTCAATTGACGAAATGATTGAATTGTTCTCTTTTGAAAGATGTAGTAAAAGTGGAGCAAAGTTCGATTACGAAAAAGCAAAATGGTTCAATCACGAATATATACAACGCACCCCAGACGAGGAACTCGAAAAACTACTAAGACCCATTTTGGAGGAAAAAGAAATAGAGACCTCCAAAGAGTTTACACAAAAAGTTATTGGACTTGTAAAAAACAGGGCTCACTTAATTGAAGACCTTTGGGAACAAGGTAGTTTCTTTTTTGAAGCACCAACATCTTACGATGCCAAAACAATGAAAAAGCGCTGGAAAGAAGATACACCAGAACAGATGACAGAACTAGTCGATTTAATTAAAAATCTTGACGATTTCAGCAGCGAAAACCAAGAAACTGTTGTAAAGGAATGGATTCAATCAAAAGAGTATCATTTGGGAGGTATAATGAATGCTTTCAGACTGGCACTTGTAGGAGAGGGCAAAGGTCCTCACATATTCGACATCACTGCGTTAATTGGCAAAGAAGAAACAATAGGCAGGCTAAACAAAGCAATTACAACCATACAAATAGATTAATACTCCGTATGTATAACGTCGCTATTTCAATCTTCTCCTTTTTCATGCACATGATAGCGCCTTTTCACAAAAAGGCTAAACTAATGATTCAAGGTCACACAGATACCTTTGAAACATTAGAAAAAAAAATTGACCATAATAGCAAATATCTCTGGTTTCATGTTGCATCTTTGGGGGAATACGAACAGGCTCAACCAATGATTGAAACAATCAAAAGAGAAAAGCCTACTTACAAAATAATACTCTCATTCTTTTCACCATCAGGTTACGAAGTTCAAAAAAACAATACAATTGTTGACATAGTTTGCTATTTACCTTTTGATAGAAAGAAAAATGTAAAAAGATTTCTTGATTTAGCCAATCCCAACATTGCCATTTTTGTAAAATACGAGTTTTGGTATAACTTTATTCATGGGCTTTATCTACGAAAAATACCTGTTTATCTAATATCAGCCACCTTTCGCCCCAATCAAATGTTTTTTAAACCTTGGGGAAACGTTTTCAAGAAGATACTCAAATACTACACCCAAATATTTGTACAAGATAAGGAGTCGAAACGATTAATAAATAAGCAGGGACTGAACAATGTAACAGTGATGGGTGACACGCGTATGGACCGAGTAATCAAAATTAAAGAAGCTGCATTAGATCTACCTTTAGTTGAAAAATTTACAATGCTTAAAGATAACGAAAGCATACTTGTAGCTGGTAGTTCATGGAGTGAAGATGAGGACTTGATTATACCCTATTTTAATAAGCACGCTTATCTAAAACTAATTATTGCACCACATCTTATTAATGAAGAGCACCTAAAGCAAATAGAAAGTAAATTGAAGCGACCCTTTATTAGGTATTCACAAGCAACAGAGGAAAACATTCGAGACTTTGATTGTTTAATAGTTGACAATTTTGGACTTCTATCCTCCATCTATCGATATGGACAAGTTGCTTATATAGGGGGAGGATTCGGAGCAGGTATCCACAACCTCCCAGAAGCAGCCGTTCATGGAATTCCAGTTATATTTGGCCCAAATTATCATAAATTTCTTGAAGCCAGAGAGCTTTTAAACAATGGTGGTGGTTTTACAATATCAAACGAAGCAGAGTTAAACAAGGTCTTAAAAAACTTTGTAACATCCCCAGAGGATCTTGATATTGCGGGCGAAAAAGCAATTGAATATATATACAATAGTGCAGGTGCCACAAAAAAAATAGTTGATAAAATAGCGTTTTAAAAATAAACAGCTATCTTGTCAACAATTGCTTTTAAGAACAATGTCTGACTCAATGTTTTATATTCGATACAAAATTTTCACATCTAAATAAACAACATGAAGAAATCTAAAAAGAAATACCTAATAAAAACGCGGGTATATATCCCCCTTATTTTCATTCTTGCAACGTTGCTTATTACTTACATATTTCCAAAACAAGGGG
>JAQVZQ010000107.1 GCA_028708095.1 Dysgonamonadaceae bacterium | reverse complement strand
GGCTCTATTCTAATATATGATTGTTTTTTAGTATATTAGTGAAAACATTTATTATGAATCCACAGAACAAAATCATACAACTATTCAAAAGTCTTCTGAACAAAGAAAAACAAGATGTACTAAAAGTATTGAATAAGATATCAACCAACGAGGCGATTCCCTCAAAAGATATGCTTGTATCTTCTTGTCCACATTGCAAATCTAAATTATTTATCAAGAATGGTTACCGAGGAGCCTATCAGAAGTATAAGTGCAAGTCATGCTTTAGAGTATTTACTTCGAAAACAGGAACTTCTTTGCATGGCCTACATAAACCAGAGAAGTTTCAATTATACAAATCTTTAATGCTAGAAGCCTATTATCCAATTAAAACGATTGCAAATAAAGTGGGAATATCTATACAGACAGCATTTGATTGGAGACATAAGATATTAACAGGAGTAATGAAAGATGACAAATCCTTCGAAGGGATAACCGAAATTGATGATGTATGGTTTTCATACAGCCAAAAAGGTCGAAAGGGACTAAAGTATTCAAAAAAACGTGGCGGTAATAAACGTGTCGGAGACAATGAATTTCAAGCAAAACTTTTGATTACAGCCGACAGAAATAGATCAATAGATATGTCATTGGCTTGTATCGGAAGATTGACAAAAGCTGATATAGAAAGAAAAATAAGCGGAAGATTCTCAGAAGATTGCGTATTAGTATCGGACAAACATAGAAGTATTGCTGCATTTGCTAAATCAGAAAATCTTAAACACATTAGCTTTAAGGCATCTCAGCACACAGCAGGGGGAGAGTATCATGTACAAAACATCAACAATATGGCGCAAAGTTTAAAAGGAATAATCAACTACACTTTAAAAGGTGTCTCTACGAAATACCTACAGAATTACGCCACTTGGTATCAAATAATGAGAGAGAAAATAAATTCAAAAGAATTAAGGAGTAAGCTATTGAAAAATAAAAATGCGACACAGTTATTTGTAAACAGAGAAGTTATTTACGAGTGGTTTATTGAAAACTTATCTAAAAGAACATACAGATGTCCAGTAAAGAAAACATACCAATCAGCGGTTGATCAGGAAGACTTAGCAAGGTTATCCCTCATATAAATCACACGCCGATTAGAATAGAGCCAGTATAATTAATAAATGTTTCTCAAAGCTTTGATAATCAATTGTAGGGTAGTTTGGGACTTGTGCCTTTTTCAACGTAAAGACTTTTCATTTTTGCAATATTAATATTTGATTTAAGTGTATCGAAATGTAGTATGTTCAGTTTTTCTAAATATCGACAAATCAGATAAATTTACAGATAATCCTGAATTTCAAATGGTTTTCTCTGTTTTGTCCTTTAATTTTCATACTTTTGTGAAAGATAACTCACAGCGAGTTATTAGTAAAATAAAAAAGATAATGAACATTAGAAATGTAGTTTTGGTTATTTGCTGTATAAGCGTTATAATTTCTTGTTCTCAATCATCTAAAAATAAAAATAGTGGGGGTAAAGATTTATCATCAACAGGAACAGATGTAACTCATACAGAAGATTTTAATTCTTTTTTAGAGGATTTTAATCATAAACCAACTTTTCAACGACAACGTATATTATTTCCTATAGAGGCAACTTTACTTGACCCTTCAGATTATGGAATGCAGACCATTAAAGAAAATATTGACTATCAAGATTGGCTATTGCTTGATTTTACTTATGATAGCACCTATCTTACTCGACAAATGGATAAATATAAACAGCGCATTGTAATTTATAATGACTCTGCGCTTATTGAACAACGAGGAGTTGATAATGGAATATTTGCTAACTATTTATTTACAAAGAAAGAGGGAAAATGGTTTTTAAAATCCTTTATTGATGTTTCATATTAATGGGTTTACTTAAATGCTTTTTCATCGAAGCTCAATGGCATTAAGCTACTCATGCTGTCTGCAACATATACCTCATTTTGATTTGTATACATAAGTATTTTAACTGGTGATTGATAGCGACTTTCCACTTCTAAAAGCACTTGTCTGCAGCTACCACAAGGAGAAACTAATTCGGATGTAAAGTCCCCATTGTAATATGCAGCAACTGCTAATGCTTCAATTTTTTGATCTGGGAATTGAGAGTTAGCATAGAAAACAGCTGTACGTTCTGCACATAAACCTGAGGGATAAGCGGCATTTTCTTGATTGTTTCCAGTAATTATTTTTCCGTCAGATAATAATAGAGCTGCACCCACTTTAAACTTAGAATATGGAGCGTAGGCATTAGAAGTTGTTTGTTTTGCTGCATCAATAAGTTTTTTTTCTATATCTGTGCATTCTTCATAACTATAAACAGTTATCTTTGTAGTTAAATTGATCTGTTTCATAAGGACTATATTTTTTATAGTTCAAAATTACACATTTTTGAAATGATTCTTACTCAAAGCAGATATAAATTGCACTTTAGATGGACATTTATATTTTTATTTATAATAGTTAGTGTTTTTCAAGTTGCATCTCAAAAAAGATATAAGGTTTACGAAAATTATATTGACACTTATAAGCATATTGCTATGGATCACATGCGGAAGCATAAGATTCCAGCATCTATTACTTTAGCACAAGGATTATTAGAGTCTGGTGCAGGAATGAGCGAACTTACTAAGCGTTCAAATAATCATTTCGGCATTAAATGCCATCGTGACTGGACTGGAGGACGAGTTTATGCTAAAGATGATACTCCTAATGATTGCTTCAGGAAATATAATCGTGTTGAAGAGTCATTTGACGATCATTCTCAATTTTTAGTGAAAGGTGTACGCTATAAATTTTTATTTAATTTATCACCTACTGATTATGTAGGTTGGGCTCGTGGTTTACAGAAATCTGGATATGCAACAGATAGGGCTTATGCAAATAAACTTATTAAATTGATTGATGATTATGAGCTCTATCAATATGATAAAGAAAACTACAGAAGATCTCAGAGTATAAGGTCAGAGGGATCATCTTCTGCAAATTGGAAACACCAACCTTTCAAAACCTATGGGCTCGTATATGTTATAGCAGTTGAAGGTGACACTTATGAAGGTATAGCCGCAGAATTCGGGTTTAAGACAAAAGACTTATTAAAATACAATGAAGTTCCAAAAGGGTTTCCACTAAACAAAGGGGATATTGTTTATTTCGAAAAGAAAAAATCACGGGCTGATAAACCTTATTTTGAGCATTTGGTTCAAATAGGAGAGTCAATGCACAGTATATCTCAAAAATATGGATTGAGGGTTAAGAATCTATACAAAATGAATAAACAGAATTATGAATATGTGCCAAAAGAAGGCGATATATTAAAACTAAGATAAAATTTAAAAATATGGAATATAATACACAATTAAAGAAGCTTATTTTGCCTGAATATGGGCGAAATATTCAAAACATGGTTAATTACTGTGTTGATTTAGAAGACAAAGAACAACGTACAAAGTGTGCAAATTCCCTCATAGATATTATGGGTAACATGTTTCCACATTTACGCAATGTAAACGATTTTAAGCATATTCTATGGGATCATTTAGCTATAATGTCAGATTTTAAACTTGACATTGATTATCCTTACGAGATAATTAAAAAGGAAGAGCTGATAGCACATCCATCGAAAATTGAATATAGTAGGCCCACCATGAAATATAGGCATTATGGTAAAACCTTAGAACGCATGATTGATTATGCAGTAGAAATGGAGGAAGGAGAAGAAAAGAAACAGCTCATTCATCTACTTCTCACTCAAATGAAAAAGTCCTACACCCAGTGGAATAGAGAGGTTGATGATGCAACTATTATTAGTGACTTGCATGAATTATCTAACGGTAAAATAAAGATAGATCATGAAGACTACAATATTCCAACATTCAGAACACAACCTAATATATCGAGACACCGTTCAAAAGCAATTAAAAACCAAAGAAGAAGATAAAAATGATTCGAGAAAGTGATCTTGTCAAAATCGGTAAAATTTTAAAACCTCATGGGGTTAAAGGCGAAATGACAATTGTTTTCGATAAATCGGGATATGCTGATATTGATACAGATTTTTATTTTTTTCTTTTAGATGGAATGTATGTTCCTTTCTATATTGAGGAGTTTCGTTTCAATTCTGATAGTAGTGCTCGTGTAAAGTTTGAGGGGGTTAACTTCTTAGAAAAAGCATCTACCTATAACGATACTTCTCTCTTTATTTCTAAGGAGTTTATTCAAAATGAAGATGTCGAGGTTACTTTTACTTTTGAATGGGAGCAGTTTATTGGATACACAATTCTTGATGAAAGGTCTTCTTTTATAGGTAAAATAGAAGAAGTCGATTCTTCTACCATTAATGTGCTGTTTATCGTAGAAAAAAACAATGAAGAGTTTTTAATTCCTGCAACTTCAGATTTTATTATTAAAGTTGATTCTGATAATATGAAACTGCATATGACCCTCCCAGATGGGTTGTTGGATCAGGGAATATGATTTGGTTTTATTTCCTTTACCAATGATATTTTTTACAGCCAAGTTATTTTAAGTCATTATTTATTATATCTCAGCCATAGTTGATGACCAGTGTTAAACACAAACTTTTTTATTATCTTTGCACGAATATTGTTATCAAAACTTTATGGAAAAAAAGAAAAAGCAAATTGCAATTTTAGGCTCAACAGGCTCTATTGGTACCCAAGCATTAGATGTAATATCACAACATCCCGATAGGTTTGAAGTATATGCACTTACTGCGAATAATAATATTGATTTACTTGTTGAGCAAGCTATCAAATTTTCGCCTGAGGTTGTAGTTATTGCTAATGAGCAAAAGTATTTAACACTGAAAGATGCACTTAAAAAATATCCTATCAAAATATGGTCGGGATTAGAAGCTATTTCAGATGTAGTGGAAAGCGACCATATTGATGTAGTTCTTGCCGCAATAGTTGGTTTTTCAGGATTAAAATCTACCATAAGTGCGTTAAAAGCTCGTAAAGTTGTTGCTTTAGCAAATAAAGAAACTTTAGTTGTAGCGGGAGAATATATTATTGATTTAGCCTTAAAGAATGGTGCACCTATTATACCTGTCGACTCTGAACATTCTGCCATTTTTCAATGTCTAAATGGCGAAGAACTAAACAGAATAAACAGAATATGGCTTACTGCATCGGGAGGTCCTTTTCGTAATTTTTCTCGAGAAGAATTAGCGTCTGTCAGTAAAGAACAAGCTCTTAATCATCCTAAATGGTGTATGGGCTCAAAGGTTACAATAGACTCTTCAACATTAATGAACAAAGGGTTTGAAATGATTGAGGCCAAATGGTTGTTTGATGTGAATCCTTCTCAAATTGAGATTGTAATTCATCCACAGTCAATTGTGCATTCTATGGTTGAGTTTTCAGACACTTCTGTAATTTCTCAAATGGGAGTTCCAGATATGCGAGTACCTATACAGTATGCTTTTACTTACCCAAAAAGAGTAAAATCGGATTTTAAATCTGTTGATTTCTTTCAACTTTCTAATCTTACATTCGAAAAGCCTGATTTAAATGTCTTTAAAAATCTAACATATGCATATGAATCAATTGAGAAGGGTGGTAATATGCCATGCATTCTTAATGCTGCAAATGAAATAGCAGTAGAAGCGTTTTTAAATGACAAGATATCATATCTTGCCATGTTTGATATATTAGAGCAAACAATGCAAAATGCCACGTTTGTTGTTTCGCCTTCATTAGATGATTATTTCGAGTCTGATTTTGAAGCACGAAAAATAGCTGTAGAATTAATAAGTAAATTATAAATTATAAAATTCAGCTTTCAAAAACTGAATAATCAATACTTAAACAATGGGAATATTTTTAATAAAGGCAATACAACTTATTTTGAGTTTATCCATTCTTGTCATAGTACATGAATATGGACATTATTTATTTTCAAGATTATTCAATATTAGAGTTGAAAAGTTTTATATGTTTTTCAACCCTTCATTTTCAATTGTACGTGCAAAAAACATTAATGGAAAGTGGAAAGTTAAGTTTTTTGCTAAAAACACGTCTGATATTCTTCCTGAATCCGCAGATGTAGAAAATGACACATTATTGAATCAAAACGATAATACTGAAATAGAGCAATCAGTTGTTTCGAACTTGTACGAAGATGATTGGAGTAAACATGAAGATAATACTGAGTGGGGAATTGGTTGGGTGCCTTTAGGAGGCTATTGCAAGATATCAGGAATGATTGATGAGTCGATGGACACAGAGCAAATGAAGTTACCACCACAACCCTGGGAGTTTCGCTCAAAACCTGCTTGGCAACGTTTGTTAGTGATGGTGGGTGGAGTTATGTTCAATCTATTACTTGCTTTTTTTATTTACTCAATGATTATTTTCACATGGGGAGACAGCTATGTTTCTTTGAAAGATGTGGGAATGGGTATGGAGTTTAGCCAAACAGCAAAGGATGTTGGTTTTATAGATGGAGATATCATTTTATATGCTGATGGCAAAGAGGTGATAGACCGTTTTGATTTGGTTGATAACTTTGCTAGTCAAATCATAGAGTCAGACAAAGTAACCGTTTTGCGAAATGGGGAAGAGATAGTTATAGATATGCCCGCCAACTTTGTTAAAAAACTAATGGAGGAGAAGCAAGGTTTTGCTGGGTATCGTGTGCCTACAGTTGTACAAGATGTGCAAAAAGGAGGTGAAGCCGATATTACAGGTCTTACTGCTGGTGACAGTCTAGTGGCTATTAATGGCGTAAGTGTGCCTACCTTTGTTGATTTTAAGACTGAACTCGAAAAAAATAAAGACAACCAGATTTCTTTGGATTTCTATAGAAATGGTTCTTTAAACTCACTTCCAGTAAAAGTTAGCGAAGAGGGTACAATTGGCATTGCTGTAAAAAACTTTATTCCTACTTCAAGAGATAACTATTCATTTTTTGCCTCATTCCCCGAAGGAGTCAAATTTGGAATGCGTACACTTAAGGGCTACGTAGCTCAATTTAAATATGTTTTCACTAAAGAGGGTGCTTCTTCTATGGGTGGTTTTGGAGCAATTGGCAATTTCTTCCCTCCAGTATGGGATTGGTTTGCATTTTGGAAAATGACAGCATTTCTATCAATTATATTGGCATTTATGAACATTCTTCCCATACCTGCACTTGATGGTGGTCACGTTATGTTCTTATTGTACGAAGTGGTTGCACGCAGAAAACCCAATGAGAAATTTATGGAATATGCGCAAATTGTTGGGATGGTTTTACTGTTCGGACTTCTCATTTATGTGAATGCAAATGATTTGTTTAAAGCGATATTCAAGTAGTAAACATTAAAATTAGTTATAGTATTATGCAAGTGTCAGAATTAATTAAAGACAATAAAGGTCAAACAGCTTTTTCTTTTGAACTACTACCTCCATTAAAAGGGAATAGTATTCAACAGGTCTTTAATGTAATTGATCGTCTCAAGGAGTTTGATCCTAAGTATATTAATATTACTACACATCATAGTGAAAATGTTTTCATAAAGTCTGAAGATGGTTCAATGCAAAAAAGGAGTGTCCGCAAACGTCCAGGGACAGTTGCTATTGCCGCTTCAATTCAAAATAGATATGGTATTACGGCAGTACCACATATTATAACAGCAGGTTTTACGAAAGAAGAGACAGAATATACGCTATATGACCTTTCATTCTTAGGTGTTCATGATTTATTGCTTCTTAGAGGAGACTCGTCAAACTTGGATGAGTATCAATTAGCTATGGATAGCCACAGCTATGCAACAGGATTACAAACACAGGTCAATAATTTTAATAAGGGGGTTGCATTTGATGGATCATCTTTCGATGCGCCTGAAATGCCTTTTTCTTACGGGATGGCTTGCTATCCCGAGATGCATGAAGAGTCGGAAAACATGGAATTAGAACTTTTTTATTCAAAGAAAAAAGTTGAAAATGGAGCAAAGTATTTAGTTACACAGATGTTTTTTGACAATGAAAAGTATTTTAAGTTTGTAGAGAAGTGTAGAAATGAAAACATACATGTGCCCATCATACCTGGCATAAAACCCATTCATCTAAAAAATCAGTTAACAATTCTACCTAAGATTTTTCGTTCATCTATTCCTGAAGCATTAGCTCATGAGCTGGAGAAGTGCCAATCTGATGAGGAAGCAAAAGAAATAGGTGTTGAATGGTGTATAAAGCAATGTGAAGAGCTCATAGCACACAAAGTTCCAAGCATTCATTTCTATTCTTTCATGGCTTCAGAAAGTGTTTATAGAATTGCAAAAGCAATTTATTAATCGATAAAAGAGGAATATGTATTTTAAAGATATCATAGGGTTAAACGAAATAAAGAAACATCTTATTGACTCAGTTCAAAAAGGATTTGTTCCTCATGCTCGTATGCTTTATGGTGCCGAAGGTGTAGGTAAATTGCCATTAGCAATAGCATATGCTCGATATCTTAATTGTATTAATCCAGGTGAACATGATTCATGTGGCAAATGCAGCTCCTGTTCAAAGTTTGATAAATTAGCTCATCCCGATCTTCATTTTGCTTTCCCAATGGTGCAAAAAAGAGCCGAAAAAAAGATGGTGTGTGATGATTACCTACCAGAATGGCGTACTTTTTTATCTGAAAACAAGTATTTTAATCTTAGCCAGTGGCTTCAGTATATTGATGCAAAAAACTCACAAGGCTTAATATATGCACAAGAGAGCGAAGAAATTGTACGCAAATTAAATTTAAAAGGTTACGAAGCTAAATATAAGATTATGATAGTTTGGTTGCCTGAGAAAATGAATCTTGAATGTGCAAATAAACTTTTGAAATTGATTGAAGAGCCACCAGTTCTTACTGTTTTCTTGTTAATTTCAGAAGACATTAAGAAGGTTATTCCAACCATACAATCAAGGTGTCAACCAATTTTTATAAGGTCGATTGAGAGTTCAGAAATGATAGCTGCTTTGCGTAATAATTACAGCTTAACTCAAAGCGATGCACATTCAGTTGCCCATATAGCAAATGGTAGTTATACAAAAGCAATTGAAAATATTGAATCAAGTGATGAGTCAAGACTTCTTTTAAATCTTTTCAATCGCATGATGAGTGCTTCTTATTCAAAAAAAATTAAGAAGATAAAAGAAGTATCTGACGAGCTTTCTAAAATAGGTCGTGAAATTCAAAAAAGCTTTTTGATTTACTCTCTCAGAATGTTTAGAGAGTTCTTTATGAATAACTTTAATGTGCCAGAGTTAGTCTATCTGAATACTGATGAAGCGCAGTTAGGACATCAATACTCAGTCGCCATTCACGAAAACAATATTGAAATACTTGAAAAAGAGTTTTCATTAGCATATAAACAAATAGAGCAAAATGGGAATGCAAGAATAATATTTCTTGATTTATGTTTGAAATTAACCATGCTTATAAAATAATAATTTGTTATATTGCAAAGAATTTACAATAATAAAAGAAAAAGATATGCTAACTAAAAGGATTCAGTTTTTTATAGTTAACATATCTACAAATATATAATGGAATACGAGATTGATAGAAATTCGCTCAAGGAGTTTAATGAACAGAGCATTTTAATAAATAAGGAAAACAAAAGGCTGCTAAAATGCTGTGGTTTTAACGCTAAGCTTCACACATATAATTGGTTGGATGACTTTCCTGAAATGAGGGACAGTACCAACTTGGTAGAAGTGCAGTTTAAAAACACACGCAAATCGTTTTATACAAATAGCAACAATATAGAACTAAAACAAGGTGATTTAGTTGCGGTTGAAGCTTTGCCTGGCCATGATATTGGAACGGTAACGCTTACAGGTAAGCTAGTGTTGTTGCAAATGAAGAAAAATAATTATCGTCCAGATGAAAATGGTTTGCGCCGTATATATAGAATAGCACGTGAAGGTGATTTGGAGAAATATGAATTAGCTAAATCACGTGAAGAGATAACCATGATTCGTTCAAGGGAAATAGCTCAGCATATAGGTCTGGATATGAAAATTGGAGATGTGGAATATCAAGGAGACGGCAATAAGGCTATTTTTTACTATATTGCAGATGAGCGGGTGGACTTTAGAGAACTCATAAAACTACTGGCAAGCGAGTTCAGAATAAAGGTTGAGATGAAGCAAATCGGGGCCAGACAAGAGGCTGGTCGTATTGGAGGAATTGGTCCTTGTGGTCGTCAACTATGTTGTAGTGGATGGTTGACAAACTTTGTTTCAGTATCCACATCAGCAGCACGTATTCAAGACCTATCAATCAATCCTCAAAAGTTAGCAGGCCAATGTGCCAAACTCAAGTGCTGTCTTAACTATGAGGTTGACACATATATAGAAGCTCAAAAGAAATTACCTTCATCTGATATTGTTTTAGAAACCATTGACGGTTCTTATTATCACTTCAAAACTGAAATCTTTTCAGGAATGATGACTTACTCTACAGGAAAAAACACTCTTTCAAATTTAGTAACAATTCATATGGATAGGGTGTATGAAATAATTGCGCTGAATCGAAAAGGAGTTAAACCAGCTCGGTTGATTCCAGATGTGCAAGAAGAACCTAAGCCTAAAGAACCATATGGAGGAGACTCATTAAATGATGATAGCATAACTCGTTTTGATAAATCTGTGCAGAGTAAGCCTAAAAAGAAAAAACGAAGATCATCTACACGTAAGAAAAATAAAAGTAATCGAAATCCAAATAGAGGGCAAGCTCCACAAGGTGATAAGTAATTTCATTCGATATAGTTTAATTATTCTTTTCTCTGTGTGTTTGTTGTCGTGCAAACAAAACGAAGAGTACTATAAATATATATTCATTTCACAAAACATATGGCCTCTGGATGATGCTCTTTGTTTTGAGTTTGACTCAGTTTCTTTTGATATAAATCACAGATATGAAGTATCTTTTGAAATAACGCATAATGTAAAATATGCGTATGAAAATTTGTGGTTATATATAGATCAAACTTTAGATGATAGTATTCTTTCACGGGATACAATTGAATGCAAACTGGTTAACGATGCAGGCAGATGGATTGGTAGCGGTAATGGAGCTACCAGACATGTTTCATATAAATATAAGACCAATTTAAAACTTGATTCAGTTAAACAATACAAAGTTTGCATCAACCATGCAATGCAAGATATACAGCTAAAAGGAGTTGAGAGAATCGGATTGAAACTTTACTGATTTTTCTTTCTGGGTTTCTCTTTTTTAGGTGATGGTGCATTTTTAGGCGACTCAACAAGTTTTTCCACATTTCGGTCTATCACTGTTTTTAATTCTGCCTGAAGTTTTTTAATTTCAATTGCTTGATTATT
>JAQVZQ010000106.1 GCA_028708095.1 Dysgonamonadaceae bacterium | reverse complement strand
ACAGCGTCAGAACAAGACCGGGATTTCGTCTGCCGACACGGCTTGTAGCCTGAATATACTCGGCATTACTCTTTGGCTGGTTGTAAACGGTCATAACTCCAAGTCTGTCAATATCTATACCGACCGAAAGCATATTTGAAGCAAGGACATATGAGAAACAAGCGGAATCAGTATAGGAAACTGTTAGCCGATCCAATGTGTCTTTGATTTCCTTAGAACTCTTTCGGCTGGTAAGCTCAGAATGTTCAAACACTTTTACATCAGTAGCTGTGATACCATATTTGTCTGATTCAGCCTTGAAAGTTCTGGCAACCAGATTTCGAATGTGAGTAAATATACGGTCTTGTATGATAGTAGAAGACGCGCCTAAATCTTTCAGAGCGTTGAAATAACCAACAGTAGTAAAATACTGGTCAATTATCTTAGCACCCTTGCCCTGCTTAATAAACATCGCTTTTGTAAAAAACAAAGTTGCGTAAAGACGAATCAGCAAATCGGCTATGCTACCGCCCATTTCACAAAGCCCTACATAAGTTCTCGCCGGACGCTTGCTGGCATCGGCTTGAATGGCAAAAAATGAATCATCGAAGTTGATTCCAGCCGGAGGAAACTGAATTGCATTTCGGTTATACAGATTTTTTATCTGCTCCTTTGCATTCTTTACCGTTGCAGTGGAGGCGATAACTTTGGGTTGTTTCCCAGCTTTTCTACACAAATACTCAATTGCGATTTCATAAATTCCAGAAAGTGAGCCAAGCGGACCGGAAATTAGATGCAATTCGTCCTGAATAATCAACTCTGGCGGAGGGCAGTTAATTCCAAACAGATAACGGGCTCGTTCTTCCCATGTGATTCTCGCAAATTTATCTATCGTGCTTAACAAAAGGGTTGGACGGTTACTGTATATATCATCGTCAACAACATAAATAGGCAAACCGTTGTGGAAATCACAGTTATTATTGTCGGCACAGCTAATATGCATCTCACTATCAATAATTTCATATCCATTTAAATCGATTTTCTGCCCACACCAAGGGCATCTTGCTATTTGAACAGGATTTCCTTCGTAAATCTTTTCATTGGGATTCTCTTTGAGTTTTTGCAGTACTTCCTGTGCCTCAGTAATATGGTTCGGTGTCATACTGCTACCAATCCAAAGCCCGATGCTGATTTCACCACCGGGGATATTGTCTCTTCTGCGAATATATTCACAGGCACAAATTATCGCCATCGCTCTTTCAAATTGCTGTATTGTAAGTAGCCTAAGAGTGTATCGCATGATAACCGTAACGCCGTCGTTTGAACTTGTTCCGGTCAGGCGACGATAGAAAATCGCGAAAGCTGCAACCCCTAAATATGCTTCAGTTTTACCGCCACCGGTAGGAAACCACAGCAAGTCAACCGAGTTCCTATAATTGCTATCCTTATCAACAACATCGGATATTATCTGAAGAATGTAGGCAAGCTGGAACGGATACCAGTTGACATCCTTTCGCTCAACCTTTTTTGTTTTAATTCTTTGCAGAAGCATAGCTTCGTTCATCAAGCCAAACGCTCTCCATGCTTTGTCATTGGCAAGTAACGTCTGAACACCCAGCTTTAACCGCAATATACACTCGTCAACTCTATTCAATACCGTTCGGCTTGCTGCTTTATTACTCCCTGTTAAAGTGGCAGCAATCGTTTCCTGTTTCTTTTTCCATGTTGCATACTCGCTGATAAAACCTTGCAACTCTTCACAGGCGATGTTTTTCTCAGCTGTTGTCCAATAATCAAGGTTTAATATTTTTGTGTTACTTATTGCACCCGGCATCATTTGATAAACCATTTGGATAGGCATGAATTCGCTTCTAACAGCAAAAACGCCATTTTCGTTTTCATCATATTCAACCGAACACCCATGTCCATAGGCATAATTTCTAACATCTCTGTATTGCAATCCGCTAATTTTTTCTTCTTCATCAGTGATAACTGCATTGTTTTGGTACACAGGGAGAAATGGCGAATCAGACGATACTGTGAGCTCACACTGGAATATCGCATTTATATTCTGTTCAGCACCAATTTGAGCGGCAGCAACTATGTTTGTGGCTGTGACTGTAACCAGTTTGCTTCCATCGTCCATAATATGACGCACTGATAATGTTATTTCAAACCCCAGTTTTTTATCTTCAAATACTTGTTTCTTTCCCGGCCGCCTTTGAACTGATACCTGAGGACTCACTACAAACGGAACTCTTGTATATCTGTGTTCAACTCTCTCTTTTTCAATAACTTCGGTTTCGCCAGTTTCAGGATTTTTTCTTTCGGACGGCACCATTTTGTGTTCTTCTTCATGGACATACTTTGCACCTTTAAAAAGAAGATTAAGAATATGAACTTGCGGCGGCAGTGTAATAGAAATGCCCATTGATGTTGGCTTGCGCTTATTAGCATTGCTTATAGAGTCATCGTTACTAATAGTAATGTCCTCTGGTTCCACTTCTTCTGATAATAGTTCAACATCATCAAATGTTAGCTGATTCCTGTCGACGGCAGGTTGGTTTAATCGTCTTGCCCACAGGATTCCGCAGGTATAAGTATTCAGAGGTTCAACATTTACCAGAACCTCGTTTTCTTCAACCGCACCAATTAAATCGCGCCGCAAACAAGAGCGAATCTCACTAATAGCGTCATAATACTCTTTAAAACCGCTCATCTCCTACTCCACCTCACTTTATTGTATCCCAGTCCGAATATAAGTTAGGTACCCTATCGCTACGGACAATAGGTTGTGGTTCTTCATAATTCCAGTCAATTTTCGGGAAGCCGGATAGTTCTATACCGAGCCAGAATTTAGTGGCTCGGAAATATGTAGAAACATTGTCAGGAAACTTGTCCGGCGTTACCGTGATGATGTTTGTAACAAATACAGGTGACAAAAACGGTGGCGGATTTGAAGTCCTGACATTTGCCTTTGCTATTCCCCAAAACTCGTTATATAAGCTGGAATCAAGGGAGCCGATCACTCTACCTTTATGTTGAACATGATAAACGCTACCTGTCAGGACGAGTTGTAATTCATCACCAACAGAAATTGATTCTGCAATATACTCTTGTGTTTCTATTGCCTTGTCAAGATCACCGGCAACGAAACCGGCACTAAAGACATCCTTGGGTAATCCAACAACAAGATTACTGCAGTGATTATTTCCCCAGCGAGCTTTGTGAAAACCTAATCCTGCCCAACGAACTTGATTTGTACCGCTTTTCCTTAAATACTGTTTTTTCTTCTTAAGTTTGTTTAATTCCTTTTTAGCTCTTGTGCAGCCAACATACCATACGCGAGCCTCTTCGGTATCTGTAGCATTAGGCGAAAATCCACTGTCCAGCAAATAGACGCAATCAAACTCTCTGCCTTTAGCTTTATGAATAGTGGATACTGTGAGCAAGGATTCATCAGAGTTTAATAACAATGCCGGCATTTTTGTTGTCGGTTTGCAGAGAGCAGCAGATAGTTTTTCAATCTCAATAAAAGGCTTTTTATCACCATAGATTAATTCGGAAAGAGCTTCGTAGCATCGTGTAGCCTTATCTTTATCATCAGCAACCCGTCCACAATACCTTGTGACAAAAACTGCTTCGGATATGCGGGAATCAGCCTTATAATCCCAGAAGCAGTCTGCTATCCAACGGTTCAAAGAGGATATCTGTCCTACACTGCGCAACAAAATATGTTGGACGCTGTTCTTGTGAAGCAGATGGCTTATATACTCAGCCTCGCCGTTGTTACGGCAAAGTATAGCTGTCTTTTTAACAATATGAGAAAAGTCAATGCTCTCAATTTTTCCTGCGTTATGAATATTGCCAAGTTCGTTCTCTATAAGTGAATTCACATCGGATGGATCATCAAACTCTAGCAAGGCGCATCGCATATCATCAGACAATCTTGCAAGGCTGATGATTTGCCGCTGGTTTCCGGTAAGCTCATATTTGATAACATCTTCCGGATGAAGTAAATCAAGCCTTTTGTAGAATTCAACAGAGTTTACACTCGCCCCGTCGCGGCAATCATAATCATAAATCGCTTGGCATTTATCGCCGAGCAACAGGTATCCGCCGGTTAATGCGCTGAGAATATTTAGCGTCATCAAAGCACGTTCATTTACGAGATCTTGAAGCTCATCAACAATAACATACTTAAAGTTTGAAAAATCCTCTTTATCAAATTTCTCGTTGAACAGATGAATTCTGCCATTATAGTCCAGATGAGCAAATTGGGCTTCAATTGTTGAAAGATAGCTTGTAGCGAGGGAATCAAGTGTGCATATATCGATGTTCCGTGCTAAATATGGTAGAGTTCCATTAGACATTCCGATTTTTAAACGGTTTAAAATCTCATTTTTTGCAGCGTTTGTATAGGCAAGAACTAATACACTGGAAAAATCATTAACCAGCTCATTGCTAATAATATGTTCAATTCTTTTGATAACCATGTATGTTTTACCGCTTCCAGGCGCGGCGTTAACAAGAATCCTGTTATTGATTGGGGCTTCTATTATTGCCGACGGTTCAGCAATTTTCGTAAATTCTTCAGGCCTAACAAATTCTTTGAAATCTTCAATTATTGATTCTTCAGGAACAGTTTCAACTGGCTCCTCATCAACTATTTCTTTTTCTGTGAAAACTTCCTCAATATTTTCAATTTCAAGCCACTCATATGAAAGCACAGGGCTTCTCTCTTCGATAGTTTCAATAGGAGCAGCAATAACCCTTGTAAATTTTGCTCTTCCCGCACAGTTAGGATCTGGACAAAGGCTGTATTCACATCGCCCCTCATAATCAATGCGGTTATTAGTTCTAACTAAACCATGAGATGCTTGACCATCCCGTGCATAACTGCACGAACAGCCTGCTTCTTTTATCCTAATCTGCCAATGGGTTAGATGCAAAGAACTTAATGTAAATGAGCAGTATCTGTTATAAACCTCAATTATCATATTTCGTCCGGTTATCTGATGGACATACTCAATATCGCGCTGAATATCATCATTCACACGAACATAAATATTACTGGCTATTGTAATATTCGATTTCACTTCAGTGCGCCTCCTTGTTATTCTAATCCAGATATGTCGTAATAAAAAGTGAGCTTGTTGATTTCAACATCAACCGGCTTGCTGTGCTGTCTATCGCCCATAGAATTATTAGACAACTGAATCCTCGCTATCTGGTCATCATCAATCCGAGCGGAAAGCCGGATGATTTCATTTAAATAACCTTTCGTGTGTACGGTAGCTCTCTCAAACATAATCCCGTCTTCGTTTGCAAAGTTGAAATGAGCATCTTGCGTATCTTCTGTAAGAGAAAAACTTAGCGAATGTATTTCAGAACCTACGCCGTGTTCTCTTTCTTTTAGGATCGGGAAAATTGAGCCGTCGCTAAGATACAGCCCAAGCGAATTATTCAACTTGAAGTTGCCACCGATGATTTGCATAAGGGCAGCACCTTCAGCTGTTGACCATTGCGGTTTTTCAGGCAGAATTACTTGGCTGTCCTTAAAAATGCTTGTTATTGCTTCCTCGTATGAGAACAGGTTGCTACTGCCGCCAACGATTACGATTGCATCTATACTTGCCGGTTTAAGGTTAGCTCTACCAAGTGCGGTGTCAATTGCTTTCAGAATCCGGCTCTTAATAATGGGCTCAACTACTCCTTTAAACAAATCAACACTAACAGTGATGGTTTTTGTTCCGTAATCGCCGTAATTCATGACCGTTAGGTCATACTCATCATCTGTTTCTGATATTTCTATTTTTGCTCTTTCACAGCGAGCTACAAGAAGATCACGGTTAATCGGACTCATGTCGTCAAACGACATTGGATTACTTACACCTGACTTTTTAACTATTTTTGCATGAATGTGCTTTGCAAGGGTGATATCAATATCATCTCCGCCGACCCGCTCTCCAAAAACAGCTGTCTCAGTTATTGAATTCTTTTTTAGTTCCAAAATGCTAATATCAAAGGTTCCACCGCCCCAGTCAAGAACCATTACTTTTGAAAAAGCTTGTCCTTTCTTGCGATTCGCAAAATACGCAGCTGTTGATTCAGACAAAAAGCAATTCACTTTAATGCCAGCTTTTTCTGCTGCAATGCGGAGTTCCCGACGAGCTTCTGGAGAGAAATCAATCGGGAATGAAAGCCCAGCTTCTGTGATGTCAATGCGGTATTTCTGCAATATGTACTCTTTGACTGAAGATAAAAACTGTATCGTGATTTCTGTTGCCGAATAACGGTTGGTGCCAACAATAAATTCTTTATCTGTGCCCAGATATGATTTCATGGAAGTAAAAATATCATAATCGGAGGACAGTTCTTCGCGGTGATCTCTTACGTCACGACCAAATTTCATTGTTTCACCGCTATTGTGTGGAATAGCAACAATAGACGAGAACGGATACTCGCCGCTTTCCCCAAGGTTGACGGTTCTGTACCCATGCTCGTCGTTGAGTAACTGCACAACAGCTGTGTTCGTTGTACCGAAATCTATCCCGATAAAACTGCCCTTTTGCATAATTCTCCACCTTTACTCACAAGTAATTCCGAACCGCTTCAATAATTTGAAGATTCGGGTTAGCGTAGACCGATACGCCTCAAACAAATCCTGACTGCATTCGCTACTCTTTGTACCCATGAAATCAGAATAATCCAGCTTCAAAGCTTCGGAAATATCGTTCTTCAGAGTTACAAGTTCCTGATTCTTTGATATTTCATCCATATTGAGCGATGTGCGAAGACGGTCTGTTAAATCGGAAACTTGTGCTTCCGATGATGAAAGCTCATCCTTAGATTTTTTTAATTCAAGTGAAGCCGTGCTGAGTTGCTTCTCTTTTTCCCGAAGCATTGCCTGTGCGGCGGCAATCTCAGCATCCTTTTTTTGCACCTGCAACGAGAGCGAATCAATAGCCGTTCGGTTCTCTGTCAACTTCCGCAATGCGCTTAGTATTTCTGACTGAGTGGTTTCGATTTTTGCAAGAGAACCTTGTGGAATTTGCGCCACGGTGCTTTTAGGTTTTTCATCCTCATTTACAAGAGGCGTAAGTGCTTGTTCTTCTTTTTTTGCAGTTTTAGATTGAGAAGCCGCAGCAGATGATACAGTTGACGCTTCGGCTGTCAGCGTTACAGTCCTGTCAACGACCGCGTCCAAGAAGCGTTCAAATCTACGCTTGTCAAATGATTTTGCCTCAAAGGAATCCGCATTAACGACTTCAAAAAGCTTTTGGATGAAAGAAAGACCGTTTGCATCAATGATAGTTTTCTTGAAATTATTCTTACAGCCTTCGGCAAATTGGCTTCCACTTTCAGAACGTAAGAGAATGCAGTTAAAAATCGAAAAAGCAAGCTCATATTTTGCAGCTTTTGTCAATGACAGAACGCTTCCGAAGCCTTTCGGATAAAGAACGTTCTGTGGCTTCTCCTTTTGAAATTGTTCGTTTGCACGAAACGCTCCAACAATCGCTGTCAGTTGCTCATCGCTTAGCTCCGTTGCGGCTTGGTTAAAATATGTGGAGCAAGCAGAGTAATGAAGTTTCATAAGATACTCAACTACCTGCTTTGCATTGTTTATGTCATCAGACAGTTTCAAAAGGATGGCAACTGCTTTCTTGCGGTTGTCCTTACTTAAGTCCTTTTTAGAACAGATTTCATTCAATACTTGTAAAGCTTCCAATGCGCTTTCCTCCATTAACTGATTTTTAGTTCACTGCGGTCATATCCACACAGATTAAGTATACGCTCACAACAGGTTATAATTTCCCCGCTTGTCTTGTTTTTTACTACTATTAATCCATTTGATAGTTTATAGGATTCGCTTGATTCTCCACGCTCATCCAGCCATAATACTGGGTTCCCATTTATTTGTAGTGATTTTTTTACGCCAATAGCAAGCGTCTTGTAAGGTTTCTTTAATATCATAGCTTCGCAAAGCTTGACGAGAACATCGTCCCAACCTGCTACAGAATACGTTCTTCCAAGTAGTGAGAAACCGTTCGGTACATCTGAATCAACATATTCACTTGAATAAACTGGTTCCGGAAGAAAAGGTTTTTCTGTGGTATCAAATTGGGGAGACTGAATCGATTCCGTCAGTTGAGGTTCAGACTTAGGCAGAGTTTTATCATTAGCATTTTGTGTATTCAGGCTGTTAAACCAGCAGTCAAAATACTCTCTGTCTTGCCGGTACCACTGGCTACAAAACAAAAGTTTCGTTGTGCCAGGCTTAAAGACTTCAGCCCAATAGCGGTTCTTTCCATTTTCTGCTCTAGTTTGCTCACTTAAGTAATCTCTTTCAGAGAACACTTTGGCAAACGGATAATTTAGATTGAGGACTCGTTTGCTCCATATTTTATCCTGCCACAAAAGCAATTCATTTTCGGACGGTTGGAAATCTGTTTCACATAGCTCTCTAAGTTTGCTACGGATATAATAGCCAACTTTAACTTGCTCAGAAACAGCTTCTTCTAATTGCAGAGGCTCAACAATCTGAATTGGGGATTCTGAAATTGGTTGCTCACCGGAGCTTTCTTCAATTTGGTTATTTAATGAGTTATACCAAGTATCAAAATACGGTAAATATATTGAAGCCCAACCACTGTAAATTAAAAGTGTAATCTCACCAAACTTGAATCTATCTTTGACCCAGTAACGCCGTGGTGTCCCAGCAATAGAAGTTTGTTTCAGAATATCTTTGTTTTCATCATATATTCTGGCAAACTGATGTGGGAGACCAAGAATTCTCCTGCTCCACATAGAGTCTTGTAGATTTTTCAGTTGATCTTCCGAGAACGCAAAGCCACTTCTGCTCAATTGATATAATTTTTGACGGACATACTCACCTGCACTACTATAGGGAGTGTCTTCAGTGCTTCGATCAGGTTCCGGAGCCTGAATCGTTTCTGCTTCTTCAGGTTCAGATTCTTTTTTTGCAACAATCTGTGGAACAACCGCCTGTTTGATAGATGCCTTATCTGAAACGAGAAACGAATTGGAGATTTCGCTCTGCACTGCTACAAGACTTTCAGTCCATTTCCTTAATTGCTGGATTTTAGCACGAGCATCGAACATGACCACTTTAGCTTCGGCCATGTCTTCGATATCAATTGCGGCATCATACCGTTTTTTCTCTTCTTGCACTTTTATGCGCAACGCATCAATCAGGGCATTTATTTGAAGTTCTATTTCATTTGACACGCCAGCACCTCCAAGTATTATTTATAGACGGTTATTTTGCCTGTGGTTCACCCATATTTTTCTTTTCATGAACGAAAATGTCTTATGTTTTGTAATCGAATAATTCGCATAGTCTACTCAATGTGTTATAGTCAACGCGCTTTGACCTGTTATAAAATAACTCTGTTATCGCGCTTCTACTTATACCCGTCTTCTCAAAAACATCTTGAATGTTGTACCGTTTCTCACCCATTAGTGTTGACAGACGATACGTAATCGCCATTTGATTTCCTCCATTCTCAGCTTTTCCTATACAGTATAACTTATTTCGAGGCAAATTTAAACAGGAAATGCTACAAAATATTTGCTTAGCTGTCCAATTGTAGAACATCCGCCTTTAAGGCGCCTTTTTTCGCTTAGAGTTTTGTTTCATAGTGCGGACAGCTTTCTAAATACCCCTTTTTACGCATACGGTTATTATGAATACCATTTTAAGGGGAAACTTTATGAACTACGACAAAATCCCGTAATCATTGCGCCTGCGCGGGTACTTCTGCACTTGGCGTTACGACGAGCGGGGCGGCAAAAAGACGAAAGTGCCGTTCAACCAAGTGAGCGGCGGCGGAGCGGAGACAAACCGCAAAAACAGCTTCTGTGAATTTGACACTGCTGTTCAGACTATTTCGCAGTATGACGGCATTGGCTTTTTGATTGCAGACGGTTTGTTTGTGATTGACCTTGACCATTGCTTTAATCGGACGGAGCGCTTAACCCGGAAACCGTCCAAATCGTAGAGAAATTCAATGGCTGCTATATGCAACGGTCGCCCGGCACAAGCGGTTTTCACATTATCGGCTATGCGCCGGATTTCAAATTCGACAAGTCAGAATACTGTATGAACAATGGCTCTTGGCGTAGAAGTATATATTTCCGTCAATACCAACTGCCTTATAACCATCACCGACAATGTTTACTGCAGCGGCGATATTCTCAATAAATCAGTGGAATTGCAGGAATTTCTTGACCTGTTCATGCTTAAAACTTCGACAGAACTTGTGAATTTATCAGCAACCGGAGAGTCATATTTATCGAATGATGAAGTTAGAAAAAAAACCACCTATGCCTGTAATGGCAATAACTTTTAAATACTATGAAGTGGCGATTTTAGTCACTATTCTTCGCAAAGCGAAGCAGATTTGGCACTTTACCTTTTGGACTAACCGGGATATTTCACAAATGGACAGATTGTTCCGTCCGGGTTGTTCCGTGAAAAGTGGGATCGGCAACAGGTAGGTTCTATATACGGTCTTATTACTCTGCAAAAAGCAGCAGGTGAAACAAAGGATGTTTACCATATTCCGAAAAAACAGCGGGTTTCAACCAGCACCAGAAAACCAAATTTAACAATAAGACACCACAATATATTGTATGTAGGCTTAGATTCCGTAGTTAGTTATACAGATTTGGCACCACATATGGGCACGTTCAGAGCGAAAATGCACCACTCGCCTTCAAAAATCCTTGATTTACGGGGCTTTCAGGGCATAAAAAAACGATACCGCAGAAAGATACATTGTATCAATCTGCGGTATCTGTTATGGTCGGGGTGAGAGGACTTGAACCCCCGGCCCCATGGTCCCAAACCACGTGCGCTACCAACTGCGCTACACCCCGACATAAGCTGCGTTTCTTATTTTACACTATATCTAAACTTTTTGCAATGGTTTAAAAAATTATTTTTATGTTACATGTTGCATTATTTGTGTAATATTAGCGTATAGGTTGTCGCCATTTTACTTTTTGTATTTGTTCATACGAATACTTCCATATCTTGTAGCCCATCATTACCAAAAATCTGATGGGTAACAGTATTTTCGTCTTTTGTCTCCAATCTAGTGTCTAGCTTCTATATACAACATCTTTGATACTTTTACTATCATTGCAAAGAGTGTTGAATTACAGGTAGCATAAAAAATTAAATTACATAAATTTATGACGTTTCATATAGCGTCTAGCTTCTAGCTTCTAGTGCCCAGTACCTAGTCCCTGTACTCAATTCCTTGTATGGATATTATTTTGGCATCATTACTTAGTGAGTATTTATAGCCTGACAGTACAAAACCTGCCTCTTTATTAATATCGTTCATTATCTGGCTTA
>JAQVZQ010000426.1 GCA_028708095.1 Dysgonamonadaceae bacterium | reverse complement strand
TAATTTAAAAAAAACAATAAAAAGAAAATATGGATAAATACAAAATAGCAGTTATTGTAGGAAGTCTTCGCAAAGAATCATACAATTTAAAAATAGCCAATACTTTAATAGAACAAGCACCAGAGTCATTGTTTCTTGAAATAGTAGATATAGCTGATCTACCAATATTTAATGAAGATTTAGAAAACACTCCCCTTAGCGAATGGGAAGCTTTTCGTAAAGAAATAAAAGCTGTAGATGGAGTTATCTTTCTGACACCTGAACACAACCGATCGATACCTGCCGCACTAAAAAATGCAATTGATACAGGTTCTCGACCTTACGGCCAAAATGTGTGGGACGGTAAACCTGGAGCTATAATAAGTGCTTCAGTTGGCAGTATGAGTGGTTTTGGTGCTAATCACCACTTGCGTCAAATATTAGTTGGAGTAAATGTACCTGTAATGGTTCAACCCGAAGTATACATTGGAGGTGCAGCGGATCTTTTTGATGGAGAAGGAAAGTTGATTAACGAATCAACCAGAGATTTCTTGAGTGGTTTTATGAATGCTTTTGAAAAATGGGTTGATGCAAATGTACAGATATTACAAACTTAACTCTGCAAGCAAAATTTATAGTTGTAAAACAAATATAAATTAACATCGATTGCTTTTGAAGGATGAGTGAAATTATAAATTACTGGTAGTTTGCAAGACAACATCTATAAAAAATAAATATAAAAATACAAAAATAACAATTATGAAAAAGTACAAAATTGCAGTTATCGTAGGAAGTCTACGCAAAGAATCTTACAATTTAAAAACGGCTAAGACCTTAATTGATCTGGCTCCTGAATCATTGTCTCTTAAATTATTAGACATCTCTAAACTTCCTATGTTCAATGAAGATTTGGAAGGAACACCTCCAAAAGAATGGGTAACATTTAGAGAGGAAATTATTGCTGCTGATGGATTTCTCTTTCTAACTCCCGAATATAATCGTTCGGTACCAGGAGTATTAAAGAATGCTATTGATGTAGGCTCACGTCCTTACGGAGAAAATTCATGGAATGGAAAACCTGCAGGTATTGTAAGTGTTTCCATTGGGAATATCAGCGGATTTGGTGCTAATCATCACTTACGTCAATCATTGGTCTTTGTTAATATGCACACCATGGCACAGCCAGAAGCTTACATTGGAGGAGCAGGAGCACTATTTGACGATGAAGGAAAACTAATCAACGACGCTACCAAAGGTTTCCTGAATAGCTTTATGGAAGCATTTGAAGAATGGATTGTAAAAAATGCGCAGCAATAGCATTATTTAAATATTTAGTGATATTTTAAATACGAACCAGAAAGTCTTGTAGGAGAAAATGTTGCACTTATTCTACGTTACAGATGAATCATCTTATATTAAAGATGTAGAATAAATAAATGATGACAGAAGATTTAGTTATATCCTTATAATTAAATGAATATTCCTGTGGAGATTTCTTCACAGGATTTTTAATCTCAGATACTTTAAAAACAAAAAGAATGAAAAAGCAAAGCAATCCTCTTATATGCGATATAGAAACTGGAATGTGTGGAGCAACTGATGATAGCGCAGATATGGAGTCAAAAAGCACAATTCGATCAACTAAGAAATCCGTAAAGGCAATATATTACACAGACCCAATTTGCTCTGGATGCTGGGGCATAGAACCACAGTTGCGTAAACTAAAATTAGAATATGGTAATGTCATTGAAATAGAATATAGAATGGGAGGTTTATTGCCAGATTGGAGTTACAATAGCGGAGGTATTGGAAAACCCTCAGACGTAGCAATTCACTGGGACGAAGTGAGTATTCACTATGACATGCCAATTGATGGGGATTTATGGTTGGAAGACCCGTTAGAGTCATCTTATCCTCCATCAATTGCATTCAAAGCAGCACAAATGCAAGACAATGAAAAAGCAATTCTATTTTTACGAGAAATAAGGGAAATGGTTTTTCTACAAAAGAAAAACATTGCAAAGTGGGAGCATATCAAAGCGGCCGCTAATAAAGTTGGACTAAATATAGAACGATTCAAAACCGATTTTGAAGGCAATGCAAAAGCGTTGTTTGAAGAAGATTTGAAATTGGGAAAAGAATTGGGAGTAAGAGGATTTCCAACTCTATTCTTTTTAGATGAATCGGGTAATAATGAGATCGTATATGGATCAAGGCCCTATGCTTTTTATGAAATAGCCATTCTAAAGCTCAATTCCAATGCTATCAAAAGTGAATACAGTAAAAGTTGGGAGTTCCTTTTCTCAAAATACGCTACGCTTACTGCAAAAGAGTTTTCTGAACTTTCAGGAACTCCAAGAGATGAAAGTGAAAAGCAATTAAATGAGTTAGTTGTAAAAGGAAATTTAGATAAGCATACTACCAAAAATGGTTCTATTTGGACTATGAAGGAATAAGTCGCTGATCAAATAAAACCGCAACACACTTATTATAAATTAAATATTCAATTTTTATGTCAAACATCAAGCTAATCATAGAAGAGAGAGCTGCCAATATAGGGAAGTTTATGGTAGGGCGATTATTACCGTTCCGACAAAAAAGAATGGTCGGACCTTTCATTTACATAGATCATATGGGACCTGTTGAATTAAGTGAGCGGGAAAATTTTGATGTGTTGCCACATCCACATATTGGGCTTTCAACGCTCACCTTCCTATTTGATGGCAGCATTATGCACCGTGATACACTTGGCAATAAAGTTGAAATAA
>JAQVZQ010000105.1 GCA_028708095.1 Dysgonamonadaceae bacterium | reverse complement strand
GATAATGTTTTACTTGTACAGGAAAAGAGTGTGGTAAATGGTACTCCATTCTGTCACCTACATGCTGGAGGTAATTTATATCCTGACATTTCTGATGAACAGTGTAGAACTCTCATGAAACAGTCAATAGAAATGGCTCGTCTTTTTCCTCAATCTATCGATGAAAGACCAACATTGATAAGCATTCCTAAAACAGAAAACACTCAAGTGGATATACTTGAAGCTCGTTTGGAAATGTTGAAATCATATTATGAGCAATTAATCGAAGAAGATCCGTATAATGCAGTTTTAGGAGTTTCAGAAGACTATTACAAAGCATACAGCAAAGAAGAGATTGGGACTTTAGTTACATTACCCACCACTAAAAATCCTTCCTTACCTGATGAGTGGATGACAAATGCAGTTAAATTGATTGATTATAATCAATTGAAAATGCCTGTTTTTTTGGTTCAAGAATATGGTTGGAACTTATTTAGAGTAGGCGCCCAAGCTCAATTAGCTTTAGAAAAAACTGATAAATGCACTTTGAAATTAAATACTAAAGTTGAGAATATTATAGACGTTCGCAATCAAGGAGTAGGCTACAATTGGAAAATTCAAACAAATGATTCACTCTATAAAGTCAACTACTTAGTGAATTCTTGCGGCTTTAGGACTGGTAGGTTTGATGATTGTTTACATTTAAATGTAGAACGTTTGATTGAATTCAAGGCTGCTTATATTTCTCAATGGCAACCTATTCCAGGTTTAATACCAGAACTTGTTTTTCATGGTGAACGTGGTACTTCACAGGGTATGGCACAGTTAACACCTTATCGTGATGATTACTATCAAATCCACGGAATGACAGAGAATATAACCCTGTTTAAAAATGGATTGGTGAAAACAAAAGGTAATGTTGCACAACCTGAATTTGATGAAGCCATCAATCGAAAATTAAATTATGGTTGGAACGAAGATGAAATCAACATTAGAACAGAGAAAGCAATTGATTATGTAGCAAAATTTGTTCCTTCATTCGAGTCGGCAACAGTTGGCGGTCCTCCTTTATATGGAGCACAACAAATACCAGGCAGTGATCTTAGCTTACGAGTTGGTGAAGTTAGTTTTCCAACTGAATTCTATGCACGTAGTGAAATTGTAAAGGCTTCCTCTGCACTCACCGTTGCCAATCAGATTATAGATAAAATGCAAGAAGAAAACATTATTCTATCTCTTCCTGAAAGATCGAACAACAATTATATAATAGCCTGTATTTCAAAAGACGATATTGACAAATTGGCTGCTGAGTTAACTGAACAACGAGGTTATCCCAAAGCACTCTCACAATTGGTTGTTGAAAAAAATGATAGAAGCCTTACAGAAACATCTATTTAACTCTTTATCTTTCATAAATAGCATTTGAATTATATTGATTCCACTCATTCATTCCACCAAAAACAGAATTTATCATATTATTGTAATTTTCTGCTTTGCTTTCTTAAAGTTTGACAACAATAAAGTTTTCCAAAACATTTCTTATGCGTAAGAAATGAAGATGGCACGGCGAAAATCGTTTTGTTTGCGTAAGAAGTGTTGAAAGACCGTCTAAACTCATTTCTTACGTGAACAAAGGCATGTTTTTGTGTCAAAACTGCCATTCCCCACGTTTTATTCGACGGTCGCCAGTCTAAATTTCTTTTCTCGGCATCGAGTGCACTGTTTTTCTGTAGTTTTTTCAATTCTCAGCATAATTTTCTCCATTCATCTCTCTTTTCTCTCTTTTTTGGGCAAAAAAGCCTCATTTTTCTTTTTCAAAACATTTCTTATGCGTAAGATTCAATTTTCGCCAGGCGATCGCCGTTTCTTTCACGTAAGAAATGTTTTGAAAGGATTTAATCAGGGACTCATTTCAAAATTTGCAAAATAGGGTTCTTTATTTTAGTTGTTAAGAATCAATCTATGATACATTAAAGTTATTTGTCATCTGTAGCTGGAATATCATCCTTCTTTGAAAAAAATGGCCTGAAATTCACTGCTTTTGTTTGAGATTGTGAAATAGGTTGATTATGAAGTTCTTTAATTTAAAAAACCTTGAAAACTTGTTCTAGACTTTTCTTATTAAGAAACATAAAGAAGAAAAACTTTCTAGCAGATATCAGATAATAGTATTGATATATCTTTTTGTTGTGTGACAAAATCAAGTTGATTAATTCAATACAGATAAACCAAGCATGAAAATGGTCGAAAATAGTATCATTTATTGATTTTAACTTTCAATTAACTTTTCCAAGTTATAAAAAAGGAGTTATTTAAATTTCGTAGAAATCTTTCAGAGTTTAAATTAAAATCCTAAATTTACAAAATAGTAAGTGCTCAATTTTTCATAAATGATCTTATGAAATTGGAGAATTAATCTAGACATTGCTAACAAATTAAGATTAGGGGGTGTTTATTAGGTGAGCTAAATTGATGAAATTGTTTTCTCATCTATTTTATTGCATTCACAACAGAATAAAAAAAACACTTAATTTACAAATCGTATATTATCGACTTTTGAAAACGATATTTATAGTTTCGGGTGAAAAAGGAAGTGGAAAAACTAAATTCCTTTTAGATATTTTGGCTTTGTTGGAGATGAGAGGCTTTGACATAGCGGGGTTTGTGGCGCTGCATGAACTTCAGTCAGACTCTTATCAAATAAAAGATATTAAAACAAATGAGGAGTCGCTGCTAATGCAACGAATAGCATCTTTCGAACAGCGAACTAATCATTTTAAGTTTTTTCCTGAAGGAGTAGACATGGGAAAAAATCGTATTAAAGAGCTTTTAATCAACCCACCAGATATTGCTATCATTGATGAAATTGGTGGTTATGAACTGAGAGGAGAACTCTGGAGTAGCAGCTTCACACATCTTGTTAAATCTTCTGTTCCTTTGATTTTTACAGTAAAAGAAAGCCTTTTAGGTAAAGTGATAGAAAATTGGAGAATAGAGCCTACACTTATTTTTCATTCTGGCGATTTCACCAATCCCAATGAGGCGTTTGAGCGAATGAAGAAGTTCCTTTGATATATATATTTAGATACTAAGTTAAATTACAAAAATCATTAGTTTGCATAAATGGATTTGAAGCAATCAGAAATAACAGGAGTGATTCTTGCCGGTGGTCAAAGTCGACGCATGGGTTTCAACAAAGCAGAGGCAGAGATGCATGGAGAGTCTATGCTTATCAGAATTATTGACAAAGTGAAAAAAGTTACACCAACTATTGTGATAAGTAGCGGAAATCTCATCTATCCGAACATCCAATGGCCTCAAATACCCGATGAATGTTTCAAATGTGGTCCAATAGGCGGTATCTACTCTGTATTAAAAGCTTCTAACACTTCATTAAATTTGGTGGTGTCGTGTGATATTCCTTTGGTATCAGTATCTTTGTTAATGTATATTGTGGATAAAGCTATAGGAAGTAATTCTATCATTACTGTACCTATTGATGAAGATGGTCAGATACAGTTGATGTGCGCTGTATATCGTAAAGGTATTCTGCCAATTTTAGAGCAACAGATTAATGCCCATGCATTTAAGATGAGAGATTTATTAAATTTGGTGTCAGTGAAATATGTTAAGATATCTAAAGATCATCCGCTTTACAACGAACATGCTTTTATGAATGTAAACAATAAGAACACCTTAGAAGAAGCCCGTAAATTATGGAAGAATTAAAAGGAGCAGTGAATGATAAATGGATTAAAGCATCAGTTTTAGCTGGATTATGGGCTGGCATTGAAATTATTGCAGGTAGCTTTTTGCACAATCTGCGAATTCCATTTTCAGGAACAATTCTAACACTTATTTCTATTATATTGGTGGTCGGTTTTTTTCAAATATGGCCTAAATATGGAATTATATGGCGTGCAGGACTGATAACTGCTCTTATGAAATCCATTTCACCCAGTGCAGTTATTTTGGGACCTATGATAGCCATTACATTCGAGGGCTTTATTATGGAGTTTGCCATTCGTGTTGTAGGTAGAAATATCACAGGATACATGGGTGCAGGGATGCTAACTATGGTAGGTATTTTGATTCATAAAGTTATACGCCTCTTTTTGCTTTTTGGATGGGATATTTTTCTTATTTATGAAGAGATGTTTATTTATGCTACTAAAATATTAGGTTTTATGCCTATCCAACCAGTGCACGCAGTAGCGAGTCTCTTTGTGATATATGCTCTACTTGGAGCATTAGCTGCTTTTTTGGGATATAGCTTGGGGCAAAGAGCTAAGAAAGAACAACATGATAAGTATGTTTCTCCGTCAGAAGTGAATACTAATCAATGGCAGCAACCCTCAGAAGAGCTTGAATACTCCACGCGTTTTTTAATTCTACTTGTGATAGTTATTCCTTTTCTGCTTTTTGGATTGAACGCACTCACTCTTGGTGCTGCACTTCTATTGACTCTTCCTTGGTTTGTATTTATTTTTTGGCGTTATCGTTTTGCTATGCGACAGCTAAAGAAGTGGCTGTTTTGGATGCAGTTGCTGGTGATTCTTGTTTTGGCATGGTTCTTTAGTAAGACTTCGAGTGGTGGCTTAGAAGGGAGGCTTATAGCACTCTCTGGCGGAATGATTATGGTTTTACGTGCTCTTGTTGTGGTTACGGGTTTTGCTGCTATAAGCACTGAGTTACGCGCTCCAGTTATGCAACGACTCTTTTTTCGTTCTGGATTCAGACAACTTTATATTTCAGTAAATCATGCATTTGGTATACTGCCCATGGTGGTTGGTGGACTTTCTACTCCGCGTCAGTTTATTCTAAATCCTGCACGTTCCATTGCTAATAGTTTACGCAATGTTCATAGTTGGCATCAACATCTTGTGGCGACTCTTGAAAAAAGAGAGTTTGATTAAGAAGACCATAGCCAATACTACTAAAAGTCTTCTCGCCAAGACTAAATGCGTAAAAGAAGACGAAGTGGGTATTAAATGTATGTGTGAATTTATAGTGGTACTTCTCTATGTGTCATTATGGTTAAATATTACCTTAGTTCCTTTTTCTCACTAACTGATATCCCGATCTAAAGATGTAAACAAACGGATAAACCAATATGTGCATCAGTTTGGTATATGGGAATATCATAAATATAAAGAGTCCCGTTACTATGTGCAACTTGTATTGGATGGAATGACCTGCAATTATCGCCCCTGCATCAGGTTGAAAAGTAACGACTGCTTGTGCCCATTCACTTAAAGCAGCATATTTCTCAATAGGACCAGTAGCTGTTTCAGCTACAGCAGTTAGTCCTATTAATGCTTCAACAAGCAATAAAAAAATGATAAGATAATCTTGAATACTACTGTTTGCTTTTATACGGGGGTCGCTAAATCGTCTACTTACCAAAATGAGCATACCCACAATGGCCATAATTCCAAAGAATGATCCCATGCTTAAAGCAATTATACGTTTTGTCTCAGTAGTCATCACCAAATGATAGAGCCACTCTGGAATAAAAAGTGTGAGATGTCCGAAAAAGACAAAAATGATTCCGATATGAAAAAGATTGCTACCCAGTTTCACTTTTTTGTCAGCAAGAAATTGTGTAGACTCTGCCTGAACACTTTTGTTGATCAAAATCAATCTTGTAACAAGTCCAAAGAAGAATATTGCTAAAGCTATATGTGGCAAGTATGTAAAGAAAAAATTATTAATGTAGTTATCCATGTCTGTTGGTTTTTTTGTTTGAAACAGATCAAATTATTCTATTCATTGAGTTACAAGCAGGAGTACCAAGTGATGAACAAGAGGGAACTTCTCCTCCAAAAGTTACAGGTTCCTCTTCATATTCAGCATCCAAATCCAGCGGTTTTTCATTTTTAATCATCTCTCGGGTAATTGTCTTATCAGGTTGTTTAGCCGAAAGAGAAATAATAGCTTTAAAAAGGGAGCTGTAAAGATTATTGTTTTCGCTCAATGCTTCATTTATCTTATCCATTATATTAATCGTTTCTCCTAAAAGATCAGCTGATTTGTTGATGGATAAAGTAGAAAGAAATTCCAAAAAAGCAGGAATGTAGTCTGGAAGTTCTTTAGCTGTTAAATGCATTCCTTTTTCCTTATAAAACTCCATAAGATTTACCATTGCTTGTCCTCGATCTCTTGAATCACCTTTTATGTGTTCGAAAATATGCAGTGAGACACTTCTGGAGTAATCAAATAACTGCACGTATTCTCCTTGCCAATCAGTGAGATCCAATTGATGAAACCTTTTACAGAATTTGGTTATCTCAATTATTCTGTCTTCTTGAAGCAATGATTCGTCTCTCAACTCTTGTTCTACTTCAAGTAAAAAATCTTGCAATTCTTTATTTGGATAAGAGAGTAAGAGTGATAGTATTTTATACGTCTTTATCATAATTAAATACCTCCAAGTAGATTTTTAAATTTTTCAGTATCGTTACTATCTCCATCTGGATAACCTCCACTGGATTGATGTTGATACACGTTTTTTGCTTCTTCTCTGTGGCTTGTAGGTATCACAAACCTATCGTCGTAATTGGCAATGGCCATGAGATGATACATCTTTTCGGTCTGTTCGGGAGTAAGCCCAGTGCCTTCCAATACCTCAGTGTTTATCACTTTGTCCACGGTCTTGCTACGCATGTAAGCACGCATGGCCAACATACGTTTTAGAGCCTCTTTTATAGGTTTCTCATCGCCTGCGGTAAAAAGGTTGGCTAAGTATTTATGAGAAATGCGCATATCATCCACATCGGGTAAAATACCATTCATACCAATCGTTCCGCTGTTTACAGCCGATTGGATAGGAGAAAGAGGGGGAACATACCACACCATGGGTAAAGTTCTGTATTCTGGGTGAAGTGGGAAAGCCACCTTCCAGTCAATGGCCATTTTGTAGATGGGCGCCGCCGCTGCTGCTTGCAATACGTTATTAGGGATGCCTTGTTTCCGCGCTTCAGCAATAACTTCGGGATCGTTAGGATCTAAAAACATATTAAGATGCTCTTCATAAAGATCTTTCTCATCAGCAGTTGCTGCTACTTCTTTAATTTTGTCTGCATCGTACAGAATCATGCCAATATACCGGATTCTTCCTACACACGATTCGCTGCAAATAGTAGATTCTCCAGCTTCAATTCGTGGATAACAAAAAGTGCATTTTTCCGACTTTTTTGTTTCCCAATTGAAGTATACTTTCTTATATGGACATCCACTTACACATTGACGCCAGCCACGACAACGATCCTGATCAATCAGAACAATGCCGTCTTCCTCACGTTTATAGATGGCTCCGGAAGGACAGACTGCTACGCAAGTGGGATTAAGGCAATGTTCACAAATGCGAGGTAGATACATAATAAATGAGTTTTCAAACTCACCATAAATATCTTTAGGAACATCCTTAAAGTTTGTCTCTTTACTTCGGTTTTTAAACTCTCCACCCAAATCATCTTCCCAGTTAGGTGTTTTCTCAATCTTCTCCATCACTTTGCCTGTCAATATAGAGTGTGGACGAGCTGTGGGTGGTGTTTTAAATTTTGAACCTTTGTGTAAGATGGAATAATTAAATGTAAAAGGCTCATAATAATCATCAATGGTGGGCATAGTGGGGCTTGCAAAAAGGTTTTTCATAATACCCAGTTTGCTACCCATCTTGGGTGTGAGCCTATCTTTATCAAGTCTCCATCCGCCCTTCCAACGGTCCTGATTTTCCCACTCATCGGGATAGCCAATTCCAGGTTTAGTTTCTACATTATTAAACCATACGTACTCTACGCCTTTGCGCGAAGTCCATACATTTTTACAAGTGACTGAACAGGTATGGCAACCGATACATTTGTCCAGGTTCATAACCATTGCTATTTGTGCACGTATATTCATAGCGTTTGAGTTTTTTTAAGATTCTTCTATGGGTTGATCCATCCACTCTACTTTGTTGAGTTTACGGATAATGACAAATTCATCACGATTAGCACCAATAGTACCATAATAATTGAGACCGTAGCTCAATTGTGCGTATCCACCAATCATGTGAGTGGGTTTCAGACAAAGTCGAGATACAGAGTTGTGAACACCACCACGATTTCCTGTAATTTGACTCACGGGCATATTCACGGTTCGCTCTTGATTGTGATACATAATCAATGCACCATTGGGTATTCGTTGAGATACCACCAGCCGTACCACTGTGGCTCCGTTTTGGTTGTACACCTCAACCCAATCATTGTCAATCAACTCCATTTTTTTTGCATCATCTTCACTTAACCATGCCACTGGTCCTCCACGTCCTAAAGTAAGCATCATTAAGTTATCCGACCACGTAGAATGGATAGTCCATTTATTGTGAGGAGTCATCATATTGAGAATCATATACTTTTCTTTACCCTCTAATTTTTCAATCATTCCTTTTAATGATTTGGTGTCTATGGGTGGCTTGTAGCACACCAAGTTTTCACCAAAGTCAATCATCCAAGGATGATCTTGATAAAGAGATTGTCGACCAGTAAGTGTTCGCCAAGGAATCAATTCATGTATATTGGTATAACCAGCGTTGTAGGAGACTTCATGTGATTCAACACCACTCCAAGTAGGAGAAGTTATTATTTTTCGAGGTTGTTGAAGCAGATCTTTAAATCGAATTTGCTCATCCTCTCGTATAGCTGCTAAATGACGATGTTTACATCCCGTAATTTTTTCTAATGCCTCCCATGCTTTAACGGCTACTTTTCCGTTGGTTTCGGGTGCCAATGTTAAAATCATTTCGGCAGCATGGATGTCTGTTTCTATTAGAGCTCTTCCATTAGATTTGTGACCAATAACAGAAGATAGGTTCAACTTCTTCAGCAGCTCTACTTCTTCTTTTGTATCCCAACTGATACCCTTTCCACCATTCCCCAACTCTTCCATGAGTGGCCCAAGTGAAGTAAATCTTTCGTAAGTGTTTGGATAGTCGCGAATTACTTCAATAATATCGGACATGTTTTTGCCTGGTTTCAATTCTAAATCATCTTCTTTCCAGTCTTTGGCGTAAGCAGTTTCTGATAACTCCATGGGTGAGTCATGCTGCATGGGCTGTAACACCACATCCTTTTCTTTTCCAAGATGACCAGGAGAAAGTTCAGAAACCTTCTTTGCCAATCCTTTAAAAATATTCCAATCTGTGCGCGACTCCCAAACGGGATCGACGGCATTAGAGAAAGGATGTATAAATGGATGCAGGTCGGTAGTGCTCAAATCATTTTTTTCGTACCAAGTTGCTGCTGGCAAAACAATGTCGGAGTGAAGAGCTGAAGTGGACATTCTGAAATCGAGAGTCACCAATAAATCCAATTTTCCTTCTGGGGCTTTATCGTGCCACTTCACCTCTTGTGGAAGTTGTTGACCGTTTGCTTTTAAATCACCTCCCATCACACTATTTTGTGCACCAAGTAAGTGCTTCATAAAGTACTCCATGCCTTTGGCACTTGAAGCCAACAGATTGGAACGCCATATAAACATGTTTCTTGGGAAATTTTTTGGATCATCTGGATCTTCGGACGCTATGGATAATTCATTACTCTTTAATTTTTCTGTAATAAAGCTTTTTACATCCTTGCCTTGTTCAGCAGCTTGCTGTCCCAATTTAATGGGGTTATCATTTAATTGCGGACTTGAAGGCAACCAACCCATTCGTTCTGATTTTACGTTGCAATCAATCACGGACATTTTGTTCCACTTTTCTTTATCAGCCAATGGAGATATTAACTCAGACATTCCCACTTTTTCATAACGCCATTGACTTGTATGCATGTAAAAATAGGAAGTAGCATTCATGTGACGTGGTGGACGATGCCAGTCAAGTGCAAAAGCAAGAGGCAACCAACCTGTTTGTGGTCTGAGCTTTTCTTGTCCTACGTAATGAGACCAACCACCTCCTGACTTACCAACACATCCACAAAACACCAGCATATTTATTGCACTGCGATAGATCATATCTGTGTGATACCATTGGTTGACACCACAACCGATAATAATCATCGATTTACCTTCTGTTTTCTCCGCATTTTCAGCAAATTGACGTGCTGTAGAAATTACATGTGAGGCGGGAACACCTGTTATCCTTTCTTGCCAAGCTGGTGTATATGGTGCATCTTCTGAATAATCGGGAGAAGGAGCTTCACCAGGAAGTCCTAAAGAAAGACCATAATTGGCAATGGTTAAATCATATACAGTGCAGTATAGGAATTTACCATCAGGTGATTTTCGTACAGGTATTTTACGATTAATTATCTCATCATGCTTGGTAGCATTAAAGTATTCGTTTTTGTAATCATCTCCGCCAAAATAGGGAAATGCTACATCTTTTACTTCATCAAAATCATCAACAAAAGAAAGTTGTGGTGAAATCTCTGCACCTGTGGAAACATTCACCATTTCCAAGTTCCATTTTTGACTCTTGTCCCAACGCGAACCGATGGTTCCATTTGGTATTACCAACTCTTTGCTTTTCTCGTCAAAAAGCAATGGTTTCCAATCAGCATTTTCTTCAGTGGAGTATTTTGCATCGATGTCACTGGCTCTTACTACTCTTCCAGCCACATATAAGCCATTCTTTTCCTCTACCTTTACCAAAAAGGGTAAGTCAGAGTATTGTTTTACATAGTTTTCAAAATAGGGAGTCTTTTTATCCAGATAAAACTCTTTTAGAATCACATGCCCCATTGCCATTCCTAATGCTGCATCTGTACCTTGTTTAGGTTTTATCCAAAGATCTGCGAATTTAGCAGCCTCATTAAAATCGGGTGATATGTTGATGGTTTTAGTCCCTTTATATCGCACTTGTGTATAAAATGGTGCATCTGGAGTCCGTGTAACAGGAACATTTGACCCCCATAACATTAAAAATGAAGAGTTATACCAGTCTGCACTCTCTGGAACATCTGTTTGTTCCCCCCAAGTTTGAGGAGATGATGGTGGCAAGTCGCAATAAAAGTCATAAAAACTAAGTATTGTACCTCCCATCAAACTCAAATAACGTGTTCCAGAAGCATAGCTTACCATTGACATGGCAGGTATAGGAGTAAATCCCGCAAGACGGTCTGGACCATATTTTTTGACAGTGTATATATTGGCAGCAGCTATAATTTCTTGTGCCTCATCCCAATCAAGACGGATAAGACCACCCAAACCTCTTTGACTAACATACTCATTTCGTTTAACAGGATCATCCATGATGCTCTCCCAAGCAACAACGGGGTCTTTATGAGTTTCTTTAGCTTTTCGATACGATTTAGCCAATGCACCTCGTATCATCGGATACTTCACCCGATTGGCACTATATAGATACCACGAGTAACTCGCTCCTCGAGGACAACCACGCGGTTCGTGATTGGGGAGATCTGGA
>JAQVZQ010000104.1 GCA_028708095.1 Dysgonamonadaceae bacterium | reverse complement strand
CCGACCATGGAGGTATGGACTATTAACTGCTCCTTTCGATTTTCCCATATTTAAATCAGAACAACAATTAAGACAAGATCAAGATAGCATATTGGTCTTCTACGAACCATACTATAAAATTGATACAACTGCAGAAATAGAAGCAATAGCTAATTTTGATGCCGATTCTAATTTAGATCCAATATTAAGTGAATTAGAACGTCCTTACATTTCTTATATACGCACTAAGCTGTTAAACATTTACAAAAAAGGGATAATAAGTAGTGCCGAATACGATAAAGTAGCAGCAACTAAGAAGAAAACTTTGCGACTTCGTGAAGAAAAAGAAGCAAAAACCAAAGAAATCGAATCTTTTTATACTTTCAAAACGGCTTACGAAGAGATAATAAACAATGCTCCACCCGTTTTAGAATTAAACAAACTGAAGTCTGCTGACGTAAATAATTATTTGAAAGAAAATATTATTTATGACCAAGTTACTTCAGAAAAAGCCAAAAATGAATTCGTTCAACAAGTGTCACCTACATTAGGCATGGTTCAATCTGGAGAAAGGATTATAGGTGAAGGAGAGATTGTTGACACCGACGTATACAATATCCTTTCTTCTTTGAAGAAAGTTACCGAAGACCGAACTGGTGCAAGCGGCAAATCTAGTTGGATTATATTAGGCGAGTTTCTCTTAATTTCTATTTTAATGGGGTCTTTCTATATGTACTTGTTATTCTTTAGACCCAATGAATTCAAAAATAGGAAGCACGTCACATTCATGATACTTATCATTACATTCTTTGTAGTTTTAACCGCCATTAATATAACCTTCAACTTTTTCAATGTTTATATTATTCCTTATGCCATAGTCACAATACTCATCCGTACTTTTATCGACTCCCGAACTGCTCTTTATGCCAGTTTAATCACAATTTTGTTGTGTACACTAATGGTTTCCTTCGCATTTGAGTTTATGATATTGCAAATGACCATTGCAATGATATGTATTTTCAATTTAAAAGAGTTGACAGAACGCTCACAATTGATTCGAAGTTCATTTGTAATATTAGGATCATATGTAGTAATGTATGTTGCTTTGGTATTAGCGCAAGAGGGTGATATAACAATGGTTACTTGGGAATACCTCATCTATTTCCTCATCAACTTTATATTTATCACCTTCTCCTACCTGCTTGTTTATATGGTTGAAAAATCTTTTGGTTTTATCTCGGGTGTAAGTATGGTGGAGTTAGCAAATATAAACAAGCCAATTTTAAGACAGCTTTCCGAAGAAGCTCCAGGTACCTTTCAGCACTCAATGCAAGTATCAAATCTTGCAGCAGCGGCAGCTATTGAAATTGGTGCTAATCCTTCGTTGGTGAGAACAGGTGCACTATATCATGATATTGGCAAATTAGAAAATCCCGCTTTCTTCACAGAAAATCAAGCTCCGGGAATGAATCCTCATGCAGGGCTTCCTTTCGAGGAAAGTGCACGCATCATCATAGGACATGTTCCCATGGGTGTAAAAAGAGGACAAAAAGAAGGACTGCCCAAGCAAATTATCGATTTCATCGAAACACATCACGGAACCAGTACCCCCAAGTACTTTTATAACTCATGGAAAAATGCTAATCCAGGTAAAGAAATTGATAGTGCTGCTTTTTCATATCCAGGACCAAATCCTTTTACAAAAGAAACAGCCATTCTAATGATGGCCGACACAGTGGAGGCAGCTTCACGCAGTTTGCCTGAATATAACGAAGAGTCAATAAGTAATTTAGTCAATAAGTTGATTGATGCACAAATGGATGAGAAACTTTTCCAAAGAGCCCCCATCACCTTCCAAGAAGTGGATAGAATAAAAAAACTTTTCATCGAAAAGTTACAAATAATCTACCATTCTCGTATTGCTTATCCTGAGCTGAAAGAAAAAGAAGGAGACAAGCCATTGAAGACAGATACCGCTTTAAATGAGATTTGATTAATAAAAAAACTACTCCCACTCAATTGTAGCTGGAGGTTTAGATGAAATATCATAAACAACACGGTTCACACCTTTCACTTTGTTGATTATCTCATTAGACACTTTCGCTAAAAACTCATAAGGAAGTTGTGACCAATCAGCAGTCATGGCATCCGTGGATGTAACTGCACGCAGCGCAATTGTATTTTCGTAAGTACGCTCATCGCCCATCACTCCTACCGATTGAACAGGAAGTAATATTGCACCCGCTTGCCACACTTTGTCATACAAGTTGGCACTACGAAGATTGGAAATGAATATATAATCAGCTTCTTGAGCAATTCGCACTTTCTCTGGAGTTATATCACCCAATATTCTAATTCCTAAACCTGGACCAGGAAATGGATGACGATGTATGAGGTAAGGTTTCATGCCAAGCTCAAGACCAATTTGTCTTACCTCATCTTTGAAAAGCAAACTCAGCGGTTCACACAATTTCAAATTCATTTTCTCAGGAAGGCCACCCACATTGTGATGACTCTTTATCACAGTCCCCGTTATGGAGAGCGATTCAATGATGTCAGGATAAATAGTGCCTTGAGCCAACCATTTTATATCTTCCAATTTGTGTGCTTCAGCATCGAAAACATCTATAAAACCTTTACCGATAATTTTTCTTTTTTGTTCAGGGTCTTTCACTCCTGCTAATTCTTTAAAGAAACGTTCTTTGGCATTAACCCCGATCACATTCAGCCCCAGATGCTCATAATCGGTTAATACATCCTCGAACTCGTTCTTACGAAGCAAACCATGATCGACAAACACACATGTCAGGTTTTCACCAATTGCTTTGTGAAGCAATACGGCAGTAACCGATGAATCGACACCACCCGAAAGAGCCAAAATAACTTTATCGTTACCCAACTCTTGTTTCAAATTGCGTACTGTTGACTTTACAAATGAGGCTGGTGTCCAATTTCTTTTACATCCACAGATATTTAAAAAGTTGGAAAGTATTTTTGTTCCCTCTTCAGTATGTGTCACTTCGGGATGAAACTGAACACCCCATGTAGGCTCACCCTTAATGTGATAGGCAGCTACCTCAACATCGACAGTTGATGCAGTGAGTTGAAAGTTATCAGGGAGATTCGCAATGGTGTCTCCGTGAGACATCCACACAGTAGAGATATTAAGTATATCTTCAAACAAATCATCTTTGGCTGAAGCAGTTAATTGAGTATTTCCATACTCACGTGAATCAGCTTTGCTCACAAACGCTCCCTCTGATTGTGCAATCAATTGTGCACCATAACAAATTCCTAATACAGGATACTTCTTTCTAATTTCAGATAAATCCAGCTTGAAAGCTTCCTCATCGTTTACAGAAAATGGACTACCTGATAAAATCACCCCTTTGACTGTTTTATCTCCGTGTGGAAATTTATTATAAGGCACTATTTCGCAATAAGTGTTCAACTCACGAATTCTACGCCCAATGAGCTGTGTGGTTTGAGAACCAAAATCGAGAATGATAATTTTTTCGTCCATAATTTTACTGTTTTGAGGATGCAAATATACAAAAAAAAGATTGTTTATTTATTGTGAATAGATGTAACCAAAAAAAATGAATACCAGCAAAAATTGATAGATGTGAAGATAGAAGTATACACTATTCGAAATCAATAACAAATAAACTTAGTTGAAATTGATTCGTTTCAGGCATGATTTATAGTATATTTACTCAAAATTCAATGATATATAAAAAGGATATTTGTATCTTTGAAAATTAGAACTATGTGTAATAACAATGAAACTATATAGATTTATAATTTTAATTATTTTACTTTTGCCAACTTTGCTCTTTAGCCAAGTTTCGGAGGAAGCAAAAAAACTATACGACGAAGGGAAATATCGACAAGCCAAATTGGCTTTCGAGAAAAACTTAGAAGATGATCCGACAAACTCTACCATCAGTTATTTATTGGGGATGGCAGCTATGCATACAGGTGATATTGAAACTGCTGAACAAGCTCTGACATTTGCAAAAAAGAAACGAGTTCACGATGCGACGCTTTATCTAGGCCGTTTATATGCTATCCAATACAAATTTGAAGAAGCAGAAAAAGAGTTTGTCGCTTATCAAAAAGCAATGCGTCGTAACGAAGAAGCATTAGCTGAATTAGAAAAAGAACGTGAATATGCCGATCGGCTTCAACGTTTGGTTACCCGAACAGAAGATATTCAGATAATTGATAGTGTGGTTGTGCATAAAAATGAATTCTTGAATGCTTATAATCTCAGCTTATCAGGAGGGTCATTAGAATGGGCACGAGATTTCTTTGATGGGGGATTTGACGATGACAATTCGGTTGTTTTTATGAACGAACGAAAAACAAAAGTTTACTTCTCACGGCTTGCTACTGAACAAGGTTCCACGCTTTACACAATGGAGAAACTCCTAAACAATTTTGGTAACGAAAAAATGTTGGGAGATCCTATTACAAACAAACAAGATCAAGCGTACCCTTTTATTTTATCGGACGGATTAACAATTTACTTTGCATCAAAAGGTCATGAGTCTATTGGTGGATATGACTTATATGCGTCTCGTTACAACTTAAACTCTAATACATACCTCACCCCCAATCAAATGAATATGCCATTCAACTCACCTTTTAATGACTACATGATGGTGATTGACGAGCAAAAGGGTGTAGGTTGGTTTGCTAGTGACCGATATCAGCCCGAAGGGCAAGTGTGTGTTTACACATTCATCCCCAATCAGGATGTGCTTTTAGTTCAGTCGGAGGATATTGACACACTTGCCAATCGTGCAAAAATAAGTAACATCAAAGATTCGTGGAGGAGTAACGTTGACTACACAAAATTGTTAGAAAAAGCTTCTACGAAAATCGTTAGTAGCATTGTAAAAGAACAAGATTTTGAATTCGTAATAAATAATGAATACACGTATCACCAACTTTCTGATTTTAAAAGCTTCAGTGCAAGAGAACATTTCATGAAAGCAATGGAAGCAGAAGAGAAACTGAAACAAACAAAAAAAGAATTGGAAATTAAGAGAACACAATATGCTTCGCTACCCACTGACAGTAAATTATCAATGACTTTTGAGATACTTGAGTTGGAAAAAAAGGAAGTTACACTATATGACCAGCACAAAATTCGAAAAGTGATGGCAAGAAATGAAGAAGTTAGACACATTAACGCACTTTAATTAACAGATATGACATTCAATATTATTATTGTATCGTTGGTAATACTCTTAGGGATTGCTTTTATGTTGGCAGAGATATTTCTTTTGCCAGGTTTAACTATCTCAGGTATTGCAGGATTGATTTTCTTGGTAGGAGGTGTTTTTTATGCATATATGTATATGGGTGCGTGGGCTGGAAATCTTACTCTGGTAATAACAGTGTTTTTACTCTTGGCTAGTTTCTTATACTTTATTAAGTCGAAATCACTCAGGCGTATAGCACTTACTACCAACATAGACGCAACTGTTGACACATCCGATTTAAAAAAAATTCAACCAGGTGACACAGGAGTTACCATATCTCGCTTGAACCCAATGGGCAAAGTATCCATAAATGATTTGACAGTAGAAGCAAAGTCAATGGATGGAGAGATGATTGATGAAGACACAGAGATAGAAGTTATAAAGGTTGATTGGTCAAACGTAATTGTTGCCAAAACATCCAAAACATTATAAAATCACTAAACACTAAACACTAAACACTAAAAATTAATATTATGGAGTTAACTTTATTAATGGTTGCAGCAGCAGTGCTGTTTGTAGTAATCATTTTTTTCTATTATGTTCCGTTTTTCTTATGGATTAACGCACTATCGGCAGGAGTACACATTTCGTTAGTACAACTATTTTTGATGAGACTACGTAGAGTACCTCCACGAGTTATTGTTTATGCAATGATTGAAGCACATAAGGCTGGACTAAAATCCGTCACACGTGATGACCTAGAGGCACATTACCTTGCTGGTGGTCATGTTGAGAAGGTTGTTCATGCATTGGTATCTGCTTCTAAAGCTAACATAGATTTGTCTTTCCAAATGGGAACTGCCATCGATTTAGCTGGTAGAGATGTGTTGCAGGCAGTTCAAATGTCTGTTAACCCTAAAGTACTTGACACACCCCCAGTTACAGCAGTAGCTATTGATGGTATTCAGCTGATTGCCAAAGCCCGTGTAACAGTGCGTGCCAACATTAAGCAATTGGTTGGTGGGGCAGGAGAAGAAACCATTCTTGCCCGTGTAGGTGAAGGTATTGTATCTTCAATTGGTTCTGCAGCTTCTCATAAGTCTGTACTCGAAAATCCTGACTCTATATCCAAACTGGTATTGAAAAAAGGATTGGATGCTGGAACAGCTTTTGAAATTCTATCCATTGACATTGCAGACATCGACATAGGTAAAAACATTGGTGCTGTGCTTCAAATTGATCAAGCACAAGCTGATAAAAATATTGCGCAAGCACGCGCCGAAGAACGTCGTGCCATGGCTATTGCCCTTGAGCAAGAGATGAAAGCGAAAGCACAGGAAGCACGTGCCAAAGTTATTGAAGCAGAAGCAGAAATTCCGAAAGCAATGGCTGAAGCATTTAGATCGGGCAATATGGGAATTATGGATTACTATCGCATGAAGAATATCCAATCAGATACAGAAATGCGCGATGCTATATCAAAACCACAAACAGGCACTGATAAAATTGGTCCAAATAAGTAAACCTTAAAATAAAATACATATGAGAATAATACCTGAATCGGAGTTAATTATAAATCCGGATGGAAGCGTATTTCATTTACATATCAAACCTGAACAGCTATCTGACAAGATAATAATGATGGGTGACCCAGGACGTGTAACATTAACTGCGTCATTCTTCGACTCAATTGAGTTTGACATACAAAGTCGTGAGTTTCACACCGTGACTGGCATGTATAAAGGAAAAAGAATTACAGCCCTTTCTCATGGCATTGGAACGGACAATATTGACATTGTTATAACAGAACTGGACGCATTAGCTAATGTTGACTTTACTACCCGAGAAGTCAAAAAAGATTTCAAAGAACTTACCATGGTTCGTGTGGGTACGTCGGGGGGCATGCAACCACATTGCCCAGTGGGTTCTTTTGTTGTTTCAGAAAAATCAATCGGTTTTGATGGTCTTATACATTACTATGAAGGTTCGGATGAAATAAGTGAAAAGGATTTTGAACTATCTTTCCAAAAACACGTTAATTGGTCTCCTTATCATTGCTCACCCTATGTGGTAAGTGCGGATGAAGGACTGGTTGATCAAATTGGTTACGACATGATTAAAGGAGTTACAATATCTGCCATTGGCTTTTATGGCCCACAAGGCAGGCATGTAAGATTAGCTTTAGCTGACCCAGAACTTAATTCGAAAATTGAAACTTTCCGTTACGAAGATCATTCCATAACAAATTACGAAATGGAGAGCTCAGCCCTTGCGGGGATGAGTAAACTAATGGGACATAAAGCGATGACTGTTTGCGCTATCATAGCCAATAGGGTAGCTTTGGAATCGAACGCCAATTACCAAGTATCAACCGAAGATCTAATTAAAATAGTTTTGGAGAGAATCTAAGGCATTCAATCAAACTTTATCATTGATTAATAAATAATGAAAAAAACCTATCTATTAGTATTAACGGTTTTGTTGTTTAGCATAACAGCTATTGCTCAACAAAACCCACCACAACCCATTGACCCAGCAGTTCGCCACGGAAAGCTAGATAATGGGTTGACGTATTATATTCGTCACAACAAACTTCCCGAAAATAGAGCCGACTTTTACATTGCTCAAAAAGTGGGGTCGATGATGGAAGAAGATTCTCAAGCAGGATTAGCTCACTTCTTAGAGCACATGGCTTTTAATGGAACAACTAACTTCCCTAAAAAGCAAATGCTTAACTACCTAGAAGAAAATGGTGTTAAGTTTGGAGAAAATGTAAATGCTTATACCTCATTTGACGAAACTGTTTATTATATGTCCAACGTGCCATTGGTACGCGAAGGTATATTAGATTCAGCTTTGTTGGTTTTGCACGATTGGGCAAATGAAATTGCACTTGAAGGCGAAGAGATTGAAAGTGAGCGAGGAGTAATTCGCGAAGAATGGCGAACCAGAGGCGGTGCACAATCGCGTCTGTGGGAAAAGATGCTTCCTGTGATGTATAAGGGTAGCAAGTATGCAAACAGATTGCCCATTGGAAGTATTGATGTAATCAACAACTTTAAACACCAAGAGATTCGTGATTATTACGAAAAATGGTATCGACCCGATTTACAAGGTATCATCATTGTAGGCGATTTTGACATTGACAAAGTAGAAGAGAAAGTGAAAACATTGTTCTCGAAAATTGAAATGCCCGCTAATGCAGCTGAACGGATTTATTATCCTGTTCCCGACAATGAAGAAACCATCGTATCAATTGCTACAGACCCAGAAGCTACACGCACAAGTTTAATGTTATTTTATAAACACGAACCACTTCCAGATGAAATTAAATTGTCGCAAGCTGGTTTTGTTATTAATTATATCAAGAGCGTTGCTTCGAGCATGATAAATGATCGCTTTCAAGAAATAACACAAAAGCCGAACTCTCCCTTCTTGGGTGCTTATGCCTATGATGGAGATTATTTTGTTGCAAAAACGAAAGATGCGTGGACAGTTGCAGGAGCATCTGCCGACGACAAAATAAAAGATGCGCTTTCTGCAATGATTCGTGAAACGGAACGCATGAAGAAATTTGGTTTCACAGCTTCTGAATATGAAAGAGCCCGTGAGAATACAATCAAAAACTATGAGAATAGCTACAACAACAGAGATAAACAACAAAACAGTGTTTATTCGCAAGAGTATGTAAGTAGCTTTACTAACAATGAGCCATTCCCAGGAATTGAGTACGAATACAACATGATTAAAATGGTTGCCCCAAACATACCTGTCGAGGCAATTAATCAAACAGTAGCTCAATTGATTCAAGATAATAACATGGTAATCTCAATATCGGGACCACAAAAAGAGGGATTGGTATATCCAACCGAAGCTGAAATTTTGGCGCTTGTAGATAAGGTGAAAGCTGAAGATATTGAAGCTTATGTTGAAGAAGTTTCTGATGAACCTCTCATTACAACTCCTCCAACACCAGGCGAAATTGTAAAAACTGAAACCAACGAAACATTCGATGCAACAGTTTGGACACTATCAAACGGCATGAAAGTTGTTTTAAAGAAAACTGAATTTAAGGATGATCAAATTCTTATGACTGCGTCAAGTGTAGGCGGAACTTCACAATATGCAGTGCAAGATCCTATCAACAGTAAAGTAATGGGCAACGTCATGACTTTGGGTGGTGTTGGCAACTTTAGTGTTACTAATTTACGCAAAGCGTTGGCAGGCAAAACAGCATCTGCTAGTCCGACAGTGGGTATAACCACACAAGGATTTAGCGGTTCGTCTTCTATCAAGGACTTCGAAACCATGTTGCAGTTGGTTCATCTATATTTCAACTCTCCACGTAGCGACCAGGATGCGTTTGATTCGTTTATCGAAAGAATGGAGTCACAACTAAAGAATGTTGAGGCAGAACCAATGGTAGCTTTTAGCGATTCAGCTGTGCATGCATTATATGGAGACAACCCAATTATGATGCGCCTTAAACTACAAGACTTGAAGAAAGTGGATTATGAGCAAATCATGACCATGTACAAACAATTGTTCTTCAATCCGGGAAGCTTTGTTTTCACATTTGTTGGAAACATAGACGAGGAAGCCATCAAACCTGCTGTATTGACTTACTTGGCATCGCTGAAGGGTGAGCCAACTCATGGTGAATTCATACATATACCAATGGATGTGACCAAAGGAAAAATAAAGAATGTATTCCAGAAAGAGATGGAAAATCCAAAAGCATCAGTGTTCAATGTCTTTTCGGGAGAAATAGAGAGAACGCAAAAGAACAGAATTCTTATGAGTATGTTCGACCAGATTTTGGATATTGTGTACACCGAAAAGGTGCGTGAAGACGAAGGTGGCACTTACGGAGTTTCGTCAAGGGGAAGCATTGCGCGCTATCCTGAAAACCAAACCATCTTGCAAATTGTTTTCGAAACCGACCCTGACAAAATGGAACACCTGAATACTATTGTTCATAAAGAATTGAAAGATATCGCTACTAATGGACCACGTCAAGCAGATTTCAATAAAGTGAAAGAGTTTATGAGCAAGAAGTATGACGAAGACATAAAACTAAATAGTTATTGGCTTGCGGTACTCGATACTTATTACTTCTACAATGAGAATAATTATTCGGACTATCTGTCAACATTAAAATCTATTACTACGAACGATATTAAAGATTTTGCCAGTAAATTGTTGTCGCAAGACAATGAAATTGTGGTTAGCATGATGCCAAAAGATAAAGCAGAGTAATTGAAACAATAGTGTTATTTTTCAACACATTACTATAAAACATGAAGGGTGAAAGTTTGAAAGGAGCTTTTGCCCTTTGTATTTAAAGGAGTAGTAATTATTGACAGGTTAGCGCAGATATCTATCCGTACTTTTACCACTACTGCTATTATAATGGCACGGATGAATATCCGCGCCAGCGGGAGAAGAAATCAAACAGTTAGAAGGTTGTTCAACCATGGCGCACACACAGGTGCGCCACTACAAATGGATATAGGTGGGATGAAAGGTTTGTAACAGCTTTTGCCCGTCTGCATAGCGGGAGGGCTTTACTGGTCGATATTTTTTAACAATAAAATCAACTGAATCTATTAGTGTTGCTAATTCATTTTTGCGTTAAAAACGCTAAACCATGTACCCCTCGTTCGGAAACGAGGGGGAGTGATAGCACACACAGGTGCGCCCCTACTAAATTTACCATTACACCTTGTTAGTACTGGAAAGATGATGAATTATGACAATCTTAAATTGATTGTAGTTATAATGTTCAATTAAATATATGCTGGTGTAATAGTAGTGGCGGTACCTATGTGTCCGCCTTCTATAGCAAAATGTCACAGGTTTTTATGTAGTTAATAGCAATAAGATAAATCCTGAAACGTTGCTAGTACTATTTAAATCTAAACCTATGCAATCTCTACTTAAGAGAAGTTGCTCTGGTACTATTCTCACTGCTTTTAGCAAAACAGAATTAGATAAAATCCCCATCCCTTTAATCGATTCTGAAACTCAAGAAAATATTAACGCGCAAATAAATGAGAGTTTCCAACTCAAAAATCAAACGGAACATCTGTTGGAAGTAGCCAAACGAGCAGTGGAGATAGCAATTGAGGAAGATGAAGAGGCGGCGATGGGGTATATTGAAAAAGAAATCAAACAACCAACACTCTGATCAGCAAAACACTACCCTTGAAAATCAGATAATAATTGTTTCAAACAGGGCAACTTCACGTACTTTCCGAGTCTCGGAAAGTACAAGAA
>JAQVZQ010000103.1 GCA_028708095.1 Dysgonamonadaceae bacterium | reverse complement strand
CATTAAATAGAATAATTGGTGAAAATAACTACAGAATTCAAGAAATCAGAGTAAATCAAATTAAGGCTGACATTGAAAATGCCTACAATATTTTACCAGAGCTCACCATCCGCACACCTATACCCGGTGTATTTCAGATTGCAGAAAATCGCAGGACAAGAAACCTGCTAAAAGTAGGAGACCAAATATACCCTGGAGCTAATATGGCGAGTGTGCCCGAACTAAAATGGATGAAAGTGAACACTCAAATTAACGAAACTGATTTTTTAAAAATAAGATTAGGACAAAAAGTGGCTGTTCGTTTGGACGCTATGCCAAGCGTTGTCTTTGATGGAGAGATTGTCTACATGGGGAGGCTTTGTTACTTGAAGGATAATAAATCGAAACAAAAAATATTTGATGTGGAGGTTAAATTATTAAAGGTAGATGAAAGATTGAAGCCAGGGATGACCGTGAGTTGTGAATATCTAGAAAATTAATTACCATGCAGTTAGGAGAAAATGTACGTTTAGCAGTTAGTGGTCTATTGGATCACAAATTCCGATCATTTCTGACTATGTTGGGAATTATTTTTGGTGTGGCTTCTGTAATTGCCATGCTCTCGATAGGCGAGGGTGCCAAACGGGAAGCAATAGCAAAGTATCAAGACTTAGGAATAAAGAATATCATTATTAGAGAGAAATCACTTTCGGATACAGAATTGGAAGAAGTGAGGGCAAAATTTTCGCCTGGCCTAACCATACAGGATGCTGAAGTAATTGAGGAAATTGTACCTGGTATTGTTCGTGTTGCTTTGCAAGCCGAAATTAATTCTGAGGTTAAGTTCTATGACAAATCTGTGAAATCAACAGTTATCGGAGTGTCACCAGATTTTTTAAGCATGATGAATTATCAACTTCAAAATGGCGATATGATCAATCAAAAACAATACGATCAACGTCATAAGATATGTGTTTTGGGAGCAGGAGTTGCTAATAGTTTGTTCAAGAATGAAGATCCTGTAGGGAAGATGGTGAAAATAGAAGACCAATGGCTCGAAATAGTGGGTGTGTTAGAATCCAAAACACTCTTTACTGAAACAGTGGGAGAGTTGGCGGCAAGAGATTTAAATACCGATGTTTATTTACCTTTATCTACATTCTTGAATCGTTTTCCAAGAGAAAACATTCTAGCAAATGAAATTCAACAAATTACGGTTCAAGTGGAGAATTCTAACAACCTTGTGGAGGCTTCAAAACTGATTAATGAAATAATAAAAAGACATCATTTCAACAATGATGATTATGGAATTGTAATACCTTATGAACTGTTGAAGCAAGAAGAAAAAGAAAGACAGATATACAATTTCCTTTTAGGTGCTATTGCTGCTATATCGCTTATTGTAGGTGGTATAGGAATTATGAATATTATGTTAGCCACTGTAATGGAACGTACACGTGAAATTGGAATTCGCAGAGCCATTGGGGCACGCAAGGTTGATATTATGAGCCAGTTTGTTACAGAAGCCGTTGCTATTAGTATCACGGGAGGGATAATAGGTGTGTTTTTGGGTATTACCCTCTCTCTTTCAGTATCACTTTTTACAGATGTGAATACATATATTAGATTGTACTCTGTTGTATTGGCATTTGCCTTTTCTGTGATAGTGGGTATTGCTTTTGGCTATTTGCCTGCAAAAAATGCAGCAAACTTGAAACCCGTTGACTCAATCCGTTACGAATAATCAAATTAGTATTATGTTAATATCAATTCAGAATTTGACAAAGAGCTATGCATTAGGTGATACTGATATCCCAGTGTTACATGGAATAGATCTTGAGATAGAGAAAAACGAATATGTGGCTATCATGGGACCCTCTGGTTCTGGTAAATCTACATTGATGAATATATTTGGGTTATTAGACAATCCATCTACTGGCGAATATTATTTCAATGGCATTAATGTAAGTGGGCTGGATGACGATTCGCTATCGGGAATGAGGAATAAAGAAATAGGCTTTATCTTTCAAAACTTCAATTTACTTCCTAGAATTAATGCACTACAAAATGTGGAATTACCATTAGTGTATGCAGGTGCTACAGCAAGTGAACGTAGAGAGCGTGCATTAAGTGCATTGGATAGGGTTGGCTTAACTGATCGTATTCATCACAAGCCGAGCGAACTGAGTGGAGGACAAAAACAAAGAGTAGCTATTGCAAGAGCACTTGTGACCAATCCAGGAATACTATTGGCTGATGAACCAACTGGGGCACTTGACTCGAAAACGGGTGTTGATATCATGCGATTGTTTGACGAGTTGCATAAAGAAGGGAATACAATTATACTCATTACCCACGAACAACAGATTGCAAATTATGCGTATCGCATTATACATATTCTTGATGGTATTATTCACTCTGATGTACCAAACAATAATAAAAGAAATAATTTTTAACTGACTTGAATAAAGTGTTATGAAAAAAGTAATTTTAATAGTCCTCATATCTATTATATATTGTTTGTCAGCAACTTCTGAAGATAGACAACATCGTCATCTGACATTGGAGCAAAGTATAGAGATAGCAAAACAGAAAAGTTTGAGAATGCTTAAATTGGAGCAAACACTCAAAAGAGCTGAATATAATCTGCAATCAGCAACCAATAGTTTAAAAACACATATCGACTTATCTCTTGAACTTCCGAGATACTCAGAGGAAGTTAGAACGAGAGAGGATAGTTCTGGTATATCTTATTACTCCTTCAAACAAATACAATATGAGGGATACCTAACCATAAGACAACCCTTACCAACAGATGGGAATATTTTTATTCAAAATAGGTTAACCAGCTATGATGATATTCAACGGGATTTACGATCAACTTATGCCAGTACTCGCATAGGATTGGAACAACCTATTGATGCATTCTATGGCTTCAATCGTATTCGTTCAACACTCAAGAGAGCAAGATTAGCTTATGAGGAGTCCAGTAAATCATACAAAAGAGCGGAGCTAAACCTTATTTATGATGTAAGTAGTGCGTATTACAACTTACTGAGGTTGCAGAAAAGTTCTGAAATAACACTTCTCGACTTGGAGCGGCAGACTGATGCTTTCGAAATATCGCAAAAGAAGTATGATGCTGGGTTGATAAGAGAGGTAGATGCATTGCAAATGGAAGTGGATTTAGCAGAAGCACAGAGCAATCATGATATTGCGCTGCTCAATCAAAGTTCAGCTGTCAATTCATTTAAAGATTTACTTGGTATTAACCTTCAGGATAGCATCACGCTGAAAAGTGAACTAAATTATGATATAGTCATAATTTCAAACGAACTTGCTGTAAAATATGCATTAGAAAACAGACTTGAAATTAGAGAACAAGAAATTCAGATAGAGTTGCAAAAGCTGAATATTCAACAACAAAAAGCTGCAGGAATGGTCAAAGCGAGTCTTAATGCTTATTTTGAGAAATTAGGAGTTAACCAAGAGTACAACAAGGGCCTTTTCCCTTCTGCAGGTGATTCATATAGCAATTACTCTGATCGGCCTTCAAATTATGGAGTAGGTTTTTCTTTAAGAATTCCCATTCTTGATTGGGGTGTAAATAAAGCAAGGGTAAGGGAATCAGAATCTCAACTCAAGCAAATAGTATACAGCAAACAAGAGGTTGAACGAGGTATAGAAACTGAGGTGACTACTTTAGTATCAAGAATCACCAGTAATCTAAAGCGTCTACAATTGCTAGAGAAAAATGTGAAAGTTGCCGAAAAGAGTTTTGCAATCACACTTCAACGATACTCCGATGGCGATATTGATAGTCAAACACTTGCTCTCGAGAGAAACCGTATGAATACAGCATATACATCGCACTTGAATGCCTATATAAATTACCAATTATCATTAGCTGACTTGATGCGAAAAACATTTTATGACTTTCAGAATCAAAAGCTTATTGAGTAGTTTGACGTAGTCAAAAGAGGAGAGTGGAATTTACAGTAAACAGTGAACAGGTTTTTAATCCGAGCTTCTAATTTTGAGAATAGTTTTGGAAAACTTTATTTTGTTTTGTATTCTAACCTCAGTAACCAGAATATGCCAACTACAATAACCTTATGTGTACGACTTTCGTAAACATAGAACTGAGAATTGAAAAAGACGGAGCAGGAGCTCCATCTGTCCCAGATTCCCCCGCTTGCACCGTTGGCAATTGGTTTGCGTAATCATTTAATCAAAATAATCAACAGATCAGACAATTTATGTGCGGAGCAGGAGCTCCACACTCCCAGTCTTGCGCAAATCTTTGCCTTCGGCAGACACGAACTACAAACTCGCACCAGCTCATCAGTACAATCGACAATACATTGCCACCAACTGTTTGTGATACAATTTCCCCAACCACGAAGTGGTTAAAGGTGAATAGCCACGGTTGTAAAACCGTGGAGTCAGTCATCAAATACCAAAGAACCCCGAAGTGGGTTCAACTTTCTAACAGCTATCAGCTATCAGTAGTCAATACTCAACTGTTCATTACTCGTAATTCTCAATTCGTAATTATTTGACATTGTCAATTGTCCATTAATAAGCAAATAAGGTTGGTTTAGCAAGTATGTTCCCAGTTACTAAGGTTTGAATACAAGTGAAAATAAGGTTTTTTAGATGCGTTGATTAGTAACATAGAATGCAATATGCGTAATGATCAAATAGTGTTACGGCACTCCATCTTTAAGGTTCTTGGGTTGAGTAGGGCATTTGGCTTATAATTCACTGACACACATTTTCAACTTTCAATTTCATTTTTCCATTAACGAACTCCCCAATTTCATTTTCCATATTTCATTAAAAAATAGTATCTTTGCACCTTATATTTTGTAATATAAATGGCAATAATTTTAGGCATAGAATCTTCTTGTGATGATACATCTGCGGCAATAATTCGCGATGGTGTTATTTGTTCCAACGTAGTTGCAAATCAAACAGTACATGAGCAATACGGAGGAGTTGTGCCCGAGTTGGCTTCGCGTGCCCATCAGCAAAACATTATTCCTGTGGTGCATCAAGCACTAAAGAAGGCTAACATTGCAAAAGAGGATTTATCTGCTATAGCTTTTACCCGTGGTCCTGGTTTGTTGGGTTCGCTTTTGGTAGGGACGTCTTTTGCTAAAGGATTTTCAACAGCACTTGATATTCCTCTTATTGATGTAAATCATTTACAGGCACACGTGTTAGCACACTTCATAAAGGAGGATTCGGATGATGTTTCACAACCCAAGTTCCCTTTTATCTGCTTGTTGGTATCGGGAGGCAACTCTCAAATTATCTATGTTGAGTCTTTCAACAAAATGAAAATTATTGGACAAACCATAGACGATGCAGCGGGTGAGGCGTTCGATAAGTGTGCAAAAGTGATGGGATTGCCCTATCCAGGTGGTCCTTATGTTGATAAATTGGCTAAGTTGGGAGATAAAGATAAATTTCAATTCAATAAACCAAGAATTGCTGATTATGATTATAGTTTTAGTGGTTTGAAGACCTCTTTCTTATACTTCTTAAGAGATGAGCTAAAAAACGATGCTGATTTCATTGAGAAGAACAAAGAAGATTTATCTGCTTCACTTCAAAAAACAATCATCGATATATTGATGGACAAGCTACGCAAAGCTGCTATCGATTACGATATAAATGAAATAGCTGTAGCAGGGGGTGTATCTGCTAACTCAGGTTTGCGCGAATCGTTTTTAAATCACGCACAGAAGTATGGATGGAATATTCATATTCCTAAGTTTGAATATACAACTGACAATGCTGCCATGGTGGCAATTGCAGGATACCATAAGTTTTTAGAAAATGATTTTTGCGACAAAAGCGTTGTTCCTTATGCAAGAGCAACTATTTGAGTTGAAAGCAGATTAGATTTAGTATAACAAGTGTTGACGCATATAGCATTACACTTACAATAGTACAAGAAAACGACAATATAAAATATCAGATAAATGAACAATGTAGAACAATCAACTACAAGCGATAATAAAAAAAGCCTTAACTTTATTGAGGTAATTGTAGAAAAAGACCTGAAAGAGGGTAAGAACGACGGAAGAATACAAACGCGTTTCCCACCCGAGCCAAATGGATATCTCCATATTGGTCACGCCAAAGCCATCTGTATTGATTTCGGAATTGCTGAGAAATACAATGGTGTTTGTAATCTTCGATTTGATGACACCAATCCCGTAAAAGAAGATGTAGAATATGTTGACTCCATAATGGATGACATACATTGGCTTGGTTTTGAGTGGGATGAGGTGCTTTATGCATCGGACTATTTTCCTCAATTGTGGGATTTTGCGGTTCAATTGATTAAAGAAGACAAAGCCTACATTGACGAACAAAGTGCAGAAGATATTGCTAAACAAAAAGGTACACCCACAAACCCCGGCACAAATAGTCCATACAGAGACCGCCCCATTGAAGAGAGTTTGCAACTGTTTGAAAAGATGAATAGCGGTGACCTTCCTGAAGGAGCAATGGTGTTGCGTGCCAAAATTGATATGGCAGCCTCTAATATGCACTTGCGTGACCCAATCATTTATCGCATCATTCACACTCCTCACCACCGAACAGGAACCAATTGGAAAGCATATCCAATGTATGACTTTGCCCATGGGCAATCAGACTATTTCGAAGGTGTTACTCATTCAATTTGCACGCTTGAGTTTGAAGTTCATCGTCCACTATATGATTGGTTTATCGATCAACTGGCAGACAGTGACTATCGTCCCCATCAATATGAGTTCAATAGATTGAATCTTACCTACACGATGATGAGCAAGCGCAAACTATTGCAATTGGTTCAAGAGAAACTAGTTTCTGGTTGGAACGACCCTCGAATGCCAACCCTTTCTGGTTTACGTCGTCGTGGCTATACTCCCGAGTCAATACGCAACTTTGTTGATAGCATTGGTTATACCAAATATGATGGGATGAATGATTTGGCATTGCTTGAACACAGCATCAAAGAAGACCTCAATGCAAAAACTCACCGAGTGTCAGGAGTGCTTGACCCAATAAAACTAATCATTACCAATTATCCTGAAGACAAAACAGAGATGATGGAAACGATTAACAATCCTGAAGATGAAAGCATGGGCTCTCGAGAAATTGCTTTTACCAAAGAGTTGTATATCGAGCGAGATGATTTTATGGAGGATGCTCCAAAAAAATACTTTCGTTTAACTCCCGGTAGAGAGGTACGCTTAAAGAGTGCTTATATTGTAATGTGCACAGGATGCAAAAAAGATGACAATGGAAATGTAACTGAAGTATATGCCGAATATGATCCAGAAACACGAAGCGGTATGCCCCAATCGGGACGCAGAGTGAAAGGAACCATTCACTGGATATCAGTTCCACATAGTGTGAACACAGAGGTGCGCTTATATGACAGACTGTTTACGGTAGAAGATCCTGCAAACGTAAAAGATCAAGATTTTAAGGAGTTAATCAATCCCGACTCGTTGAAAATATTGAAGAATTGTAAAGTTGAAGAATGTTTGAAAGATGCCAAAGCGGGAGATAGTTTTCAATTTCAACGCATTGGTTATTTCAATGTAGATATAGATTCAACCCCTGGCAACATGGTTTTCAACAGAACAGTTCCTTTGCGCGACTCTTGGGCAAGAAAGAAATAAAAATCCACAAGACTATACTTTTATATGGATAGTAACGATATAGATATTACTGAGCTAGTTCATAAGTATGAACAAATGCGTTATATGGATAAAAGCATATACTTCGATGCAGATGAGTTTGCATTGTTGGCTGATTATTATAATGACTTTGGTGACACATCTGAAGCTGAGTATATAATTGACTTAGGTCTGGGAATGCATCCTGGAAGTCCAGAACTCTTGATCACTAAATCAAAAATATTATTGATTGATGAGCGATATCAAGAAGCATTGAATAATCTTTTAATTGTTGGCGAGGACAATAACGATATTGATTACTTATTGGTTAAAATTGAAAGCTTGCTTAATTTGGGTAGATCTAATGAGGCCGATGCCTTGCTAGAAAGTGTTTTGAAGGGCGATCTACATGAGGAGGAGTTATACACATTTATCACCGAGGTAGCCTATCTTTATAATGATGTTGACGATTTCGAAAAAGCAATTCAATTGTTGGAAACAGCACAAAAGTTGGATGATTCAAACATGGATGTGTTTGTCGATTTATCCTACTCATACGAGATGTTGAATAATTTTGACAAAGCAATCGAAGTCAATAATTCAATTCTTGATATTGATCCTTACTCATTTGATGGTTGGGTGAATTTGGGTAAACTCTACTCAATGAATCAACAACATGATAAAGCTATTGAAGCATTTGATTTTGCTTTAACCATCAATGAGACTGATGTGAGTGTGCTAAAGATGAAAGCCCTCTCTTTATATTTGAATGACAATACAGCCGAAGCTGTTCGTGTTTTTAAAGAGTGTCTGAATAATTCTCCTGACGATGAGAGTCTCTATGACTCACTCTTGGAAGGTTATGAGGTGATGGAACAGTATGATGAGATGCTTGAAGTAATTGCTCAAAAAGAAGAGCGATTTGGCTCGAAGGGAATAATGTTGCAACGTGCTCACATCTATTTAAATCAAGAGAAATATAGTGAAGCACAAGAAGCATTTGAGCAAATTCCCGACGAAGATAAAAGCAGTTTTGATTTTTTCATCTTAGAAGCTGAACTTGCCATTCACAATGGAGATTATGATACGGCAGAAATGGCCTATATGTTAGCCATGCTCGATTCTCCTGACGATGTACTTGTTATTGACAAGCTGGCGAATATTAGTTTAGAGCAAGGGAAGTTTGAGAAAGCTGCTGAATATCTGGAACAACTTATTGTATTGAATCCTGATTTCTTGACAGCTAAAGCACGGTTAGCATTCATTCGTTTTGAGATAGGCACAAAAGAACCGTTCGATGAAATAATGAGTCAATTCACCGATGATGAATTGCGGGCTCTGCTTAATTTATTTACAAGCAATGAAGTGACCGACTTCTCTGATCTTGATCGTGCATCACTATTGATAAGGCTGAATGAGGCACGAGAGAATAGGGTGCTATTTAAAAACATTAAGTATTAAAAGTTGTTCTATTACTTCTAAGATTTTCTAACACTTGCTCTACTATCACTTTATGAAGAAACTACTCATCCTCGCTTTGTCTTTATTTATCGCAATAACGGTTGTTGCACAATCTACTGAAGTCAACGAATTAGTCGTCGTTCCACAAAAAACAGATATGACACTGTTACAGAAAATAGAACAGTGGTACGATCATAACATGAACTATGCAACCATCACCATTTTGATGACTGTTGAAAGTTCATTCATCCCTTTTCCTTCCGAAGTAGTGGTTCCTCCTGCTGCATATATTGCCAGTCAGCCCGGCAGTCATCTCAATATATTTCTGGTTGTGCTCTTCGCAACAATAGGGGCGATGCTAGGTGCATTAATTAATTACTTTTTAGCCATTTATTTAGGTCGTCCATTAGTTTACAAGTTTGCTGATAGTAAAACAGGGCATCTTCTGCTGTTGAGCAAAGAGAAGATACTGAAAGCTGAAATTTATTTCAACAAACGGGGAAATGTGTCAACGTTTGTTGGCAGACTGATACCAGGAATACGTCAACTTATATCCATCCCTGCTGGGTTGGCACGTATGAACATTGCTAATTTTTTGCTTTACACTTTTATTGGTGCAGGTATTTGGAATGCTATTCTTGCCTATTTAGGATATATTCTCCATGGGCAGCAAGACTTGATAAATAAATATAGTCACGAACTATCTTATGTGTTTTTAGCTCTGGTTGTGTTTTTCATTATTTATGTGGTTATAAAGCAAGTAATAAAGAGAAATAAGGGTAGGGAGCGTAACAGTGAAAAGATATAAGCTTAAAGTTTGCGAATGCGCCTTTAAGTAAATGCACTTTCTCAATTCTATTATTGTTTTTTTTACATAACTACTATCCCCCATTAATTCTATTGCTAGAATGTAAAGCAATTACTAAATATCATTTTGCACTATATTTCATAGAAAAACTATCATTTTGTCATACAATACTGCTTTGCAGCGTTGAAAAGCACCCTTGAATTTTTTCTTAACCACTTTACAGCGTTGCAGACCACTTATGAATTTTTTCTTAACCACTTTTCAGCGTTGCAGACCACCCTTGAATTTTTTCTTAACCACTTTGCAGCGTTGCAGACCACCCTTGAATTTTTTCTTAACCACTTTTCAACGCTGCAGACCACTTATGAATTTTTTCAGAGCACTTTTCAGCACTGCTGACCACTCTTACAGATTAAAATCATCCTAAATACACATAAAAATATTGCAATGTAAATTTAAAACGATACTCAGTTTTTATGTTTTTAATTCAGTTCAATTTACAGCTAAACTTTTTTCGTTAATTAATTGCATATATTCTTTCAAAATAGTGCCTTGTTTAAAAATATTTGTTTATGTTTGTAAACAATAAATTGTTAATTACCAAACGAAATAAGCACATATTCATGACTCTCACTAAAACTAACACAATAGTAACATATACCTGTAAGAACAATGTGAACTTTTAAAATTTTAAAACATGAAAATTAAATATTCGTATTTAGACAAATTAGAACGCTTTGAAGTTTTTGTTTTTCTGCAAAGTGTAATCAACTTTACCGAGCCACTTTTAGAAGAGATGCCGGAGTTATTCACCAATAAATTTACAGAATTAGAAGCTGCGTTTGAAGCCTACGATGATGTGCTGGAGCAAGAGCGCAGAGTATCGCCCGAGGGTTTAATTGAGGCAGAAGAGACGCGAGATCATGCAGTACGCAAACTTTACAGCATTGCAAAAGAGTATTCCGACTATCCTTACGTTAAGGCAATGGAAGATGCTGCCGATGAAATACTCAAAGTTTTTAAAGTATATGGTACAGGGAGCGAAATTGCAAGAAAGACACAAGATATAGAAACGGGTGTTATTATAAATTTATTGCAAGATTTGTATAAAACTCTCCCAAGACAAGAAGCCATAACAACATTGAACTTGCAAATTGTTTGTGACAGACTTGCGGATAGTAATTCGCAGTTTGATTACAAACAACTAACAAGACGCAAAGAAAATGCAAAATTTATAGCTGGTGTTGTAAAAGAAGCCAGAACAGCAGTCCAAGATGTGTTTATGGCATTTGTTGATATAGTGAATGCCCTTGCCATAGTAGAAGGAGAGGAAAAATATGCAGATTTGAAAGAATTTATTTCAAATCTTTTTGATGAATATGTAGTTGAATCGAGACGACGTGGCAAGAGAAAAGATAAAGATGTGCCAGATGAAGAGGTCCCTGAAGAAGAAGAAACTACAGTAATATAATATTATTTATTAATTCAACACATTGTTTTTACAGCGTATAAAAAGCGTAAGGGGCGATATTTTGGCCCCTTACGGT
>JAQVZQ010000102.1 GCA_028708095.1 Dysgonamonadaceae bacterium | reverse complement strand
GCAAATAAAGCAGTCAACAAGCTATGTGAATTTCTTAACCAAACAGAAACTCTTTTTCCATTAACAAATATGAGGTTGGTCTACGAAACTGTTGCGCTTTAGATTGCGATAGTGTTGGAGTTCTGAAGTAGCGTCAGTTAATAAAACGCTATTAAACAAGACCTACCATTTAAAGTTTAACCCAAAACTCAACACTTCATTCACCTGAAGATATTTATAATCGGGGTCAGCAGGAACACCATCGTCAAACCTTAAATGAAGATACAACCTTGTTGAGAAAGCCTGACTCAAGGACATATTTAATGTGTTCTCAAATTCGGCTTCAACTTTACTATAATTTGTAAAATACTTGATGCGTGATACCCACGATACATATTTTGTAATAGTATAAGTCAATTGAGAGTTCACCGAGGAACCTTTATCTAAAATATATTTCTTGCCTTCTGGTATACCATAACGCTTAACGTTTACATCACTATTACCAACATATTTATAGTTGAGAGACAAGGGTGAAATTGCAACTGCTAGAACTACCCTTCTGTGTCTAACGGATTTAGAGGGTCTGTTTAAATTATACTTCATACCAATACCAGCATTAACATATAATGGAGCTAAAAAAGCAGATTGTAAATCTGTTTTGTTGGCTATGTGCCTTGTGAAAATCTGTGATTTTGCTTCTAAATTTGTAGAATATGACCATCTTTTTTTGGAATCCACATCTAAGCCAAAATCTCCATAATAACGCAATAAATCATTACCAATTCTATAACTTCTAAGCGTATCATCTGGAGCATTAAATAGAGACAAACGCCACTCAAACATATTATTGAATTTGACTTTTTCTTTTACATAGTTTACCCTGAAAACATGATAACTATTTATATTTAAGTTGCTTGTTCCTCGTGTGTGCCAGTTAGGAGAAAAGTAGTTTTGAGAAAATTGCAACGAGTTTTCACCAGATTTAATCCAATATACACGCTTAATCTTAGTGCCTTCAACAGCTGGCTTCTCTAAGGAGAAACTTGCTTGCGAAGATAGAAGTTCTTTGAAAGGATTAAATTTCTCACGAACCTCTGTATCTGTTGCCGTGTGCTTAACACTACCCAATTCAGATCTTGAAATCTTTATAAGTGTTGGGTTTTCAATATAATAATCTCTTCGCACCTTATCGACAAACGCTTGTTGTTCTAAAAGAGGCATAAAGGTTTTATCAGGTGAAATAAGATTAACTTTCAATTTACTGTCTTCTTTTGGATATAAGACAAACGCAGAATCTGGCATTTCGATTCGCCCTGTGAAGACAACAGGCAAATACATTTGGTTATATAACATAGTATCAGCAAAATTCAAATGATTTGCATAATAACTATAAATCGCATCAGAATGTAATGGATATTTAATAATTCCATTGCTTTTCCTTTGATATAGAGAGTCCAAAGATGTCTTAATCACTATTGGTTTAAAAGCAAGTTTCTTTTTAGGTAAAACTACACTGTCTTTACTTAATGAGTCAACCTTAACTGAATCTATAATCGTATCCATTACTGAGACTACGGAGTCCATTTTAATTCGAATTGTATCCGCTGTCACAACTTCATTTGATATAGATGTTTCTGTGGTATCTTGCAAGCTTCTTAAAAGTAACTCAATATCTGTTATTTCATCAAACTTACCAATCGTGTCATTTTTATTGACATGCGAAGCCGAAAGGTGTAAAGTTGAAGATAGTAAAGCTAAAAAAAGCAATTGTGTAAATTGTTTCATATTCACATACTTTGTTGATATACAAAAAATAAGACATATATTTTAATCTACAAAGTTATAAAAAAAATCTTAGTAATGTTAGATAGATTACCAAAGACAAGTTTTTAAAACAATACATAACTATTTATTTTGATAGTTAATATAGATTTGACTACTAAAAGCTAGTTCTAGAAATACAAATACAGTATGTTTGTATATTATAAATATAGCATCACTCATTAATAAATCAAATCATTGCAATATTGGCAAAAATAATGATTTATTAGTTATATGATTGGCTTATTTATAAACGTATTTGTTTGCATAACTGTTCATGTATTTATAAAAGTCTTATTGTACACTTAGCATTAACATATGCATCCATCATCTTAATTAAGCAGAACATTTACACAATACGTATGTTATTATATTAAATAAATTCACTTCAAGAAATCAATTAATAAATATATCTATGAAAAAATTAAAGTACACAATCATTGTTGCCATTATGGGTGTTTTCACATTATCGAGTTGTGGATATAACTCAATGGTAAACAAACAAGAAACTGTTACGGCTCAATGGGGGCAAGTTCAAAATGCTTATCAACGTCGTGCTGACTTGATTCCTAACTTGGTATCTACAGTAAAAGGGTATGCAACACACGAACAAGAAACCTTCACTTCTGTTGTAGAAGCACGTGCACGTGCAACTCAAATGCAAGTAAACCCTGAAGATTTAACCGAAGAAAGCATTCAGCAATACCAACAAGCACAAGGACAATTGAGTTCTGCATTAGGAAAACTACTAATGATACGTGAAAATTATCCCGAACTAAAAGCCAATCAAAACTTCCTTGCTTTGCAAGATGAGCTTGCTGGAACCGAAAACAGAATTGCTGTTGAACGAAACAGGTTTAATGAAACTGCGCGAGACTACAATCAATATATCCGAAGATTCCCCCATGTAATATATGCTGGTTGGTTTGGATTCAAGACAAAAGGCTACTTTGAAGCTGACGCAGCATCACAAACTGCACCAATAGTAGAATTTTAGTTCCAATAATAATCAACACGCAAAAATAATGACCTATATTGATGTTGATAAAATTGTTGAAGCCATTCGTAAAGCAGAGCTTTTAACTTCTGGAGAAATTAGGGTGTATGTCGCCAAACACTGCAAAGATGAAGCTATAGAAAAGGCTGCAAAGGTTTTTCAAAAACTCAAAATGCACAAAACTGCATTAAGAAATGCAGTTCTTATATTTGTTTGTCCTAGCGACCATAAAGCAGCCATATTAGGCGATAGTGGAATTAATAGCATAATCAAAGAAGAGAGTTTTTGGAACAATACTTTAGATGAATTAATCTTATATTGTTCTAAAGATTTAATTACCGAAGGTATTTGCAAAACAGTGGAAAAGATTGGAGAATTAATTAAACTAGAATATCCCTTCGAAGAAGGAGATATAAATGAATTAGACAATGAAGTTATTTTGGAGAATTAGTCAAAAGCTTATACTTTTTTTATTTCTAACACAAAACATTATTGCTCAAAACATTCCTGAGCCGATGTCTCCTCCGCAACTCGTAAATGATTTTGCAAATATTTTCTCTGATGTTGAAAAGCAGACATTGGAAAGCAAACTACGTATATACAACGACACAACTTCTACTCAAATTTATGTAGTTACAGTTACTGATTTAGATGGGTATGCTGCTTCTGATTACTCTTTCCGCTTAGGTGAAAAATGGCAGATTGGCCAGAAAACCAAAGACAATGGTGCAGTCATTCTCGTAAAACCTAAAGTAGGCAATAGTCGAGGTGAAGCCTTTATTGCAGTTGGTTATGGATTAGAGGCACGCATTAATGATGCATATGCTGGAAGAATTGTACGTAACAGAATGATTCCTTATTTTAAGAATGATGATTATTTTAGTGGGGTGAATATTGCTATTGACACTATGATAAAACGACTTTCTGGAGAATTTGATCCTGATATGGAAGATTCTGAAGAAGCCCCGTCTGGCTTTATAATTATAATGTTCATAATTTTCTTTATAGTTTTTGTTCTTACTATATCCAAAAAAGGAGGTGGAGATCAAAACATAGGTGGAGATGGCTCCAATCGGAGTAGCAGAGGTCCTATCTTCTTCCCTCCCATTATGGGAGGAAGTAGAGGCGGCAGTTTTGGTGGGGGTGGATTTGGAGGTGGCTTCGGTGGCGGTGGCGGTGGACGCTTTGGTGGTGGAGGTGCGGGTGGAAGTTGGTAATCTTAATAACAAGTAGCATATTTTGATAGACTTAATTACTATTGTAGGACCTACAGCAAGTGGCAAAACTTCTTTTGCTGCGGAATTAGCATATAAAATTGAGGGGGAAATTATAAGTGGTGACTCTCGTCAGATTTATCGTCAAATGGATATTGGTACTGGAAAAGATCTTAAGGACTATACAATAAATGGAGAAAAAATAAGCTACCACCTTATAGATATTAGAGAGCCAGGTGAAAAATACACATTATTTGATTATCAAGAGGATTTCCACAGCGCATATCAAAACATTAAAGCAAAACACAAACAACCTATTCTTTGCGGGGGTACGGGGCTTTACATTGAGTCTGTTTTAAAAGGATATAATTTACTAGATGTTCCCAAAAATGAAACTTTACGAAAGTCTTTGCAAAATAAATCTTTGTTAGAACTAATAGATATCCTTTCAAAACTTAAGGCACTTCATAATTCCACAGATACAGATACTAAGCAACGAGCAATCAGAGCGATTGAAATAGCACTTTTTGAAGAAGAAAAACCTCCTTCTCAAAGAAAATATCAGCCAATAGATGCACTAATTATTGGAGTTTCGATAGATAGAGAAACAAGACGAGAAAAAATATCATTGCGATTAAAAACAAGAATAGAAGAAGGAATGATTGAAGAGGTGCAATCAATTCTTTCTAATGGAGTAGCCGCAGACAATCTCATATATTATGGGTTAGAATACAAATTTGTCACATTGCATGTAATTGGAAAATTGTCTTTTCAGGAAATGTTTACTCAATTAGAAATAGCTATTCATCAATTTGCCAAAAGACAAATGACATGGTTCAGAGGAATGGAACGAAGAGGATTGAAAATTAATTGGATAGATGCACTTTTACCAATGGAGGAGAAAACTGCCCAGGCCTTTGAACTTATATCACAGAAAGAATGATAATCAGCATTTAAGTTTTGATTCGTTTTTTTTTGTACTTTTGCTCCTTCAATATATTTTTCAGGTATAGACTATAGATTATGATTAAAGGTAAATTTCCGATACATAAATTCAATTCAATTGAAACTCCGTTTTATTATTATGATGTTAATTTGCTTCAACAAACTATCAATACAATACAATCAGAAATAAAAGACAAACCTTACCATGTGCACTATGCACTAAAAGCAAATTCAAACCCACGAATTTTACAAGAAATATCTGGAAAAGGTTTTGGAGCAGATTGTGTGAGTGGAAATGAAATTCTGAGAGCTATTGAAAACAACTTTGATTCTAATCAAATTGCTTTTGCAGGAATTGGAAAAACAGATAAAGAAATTGAAATTGCGTTGAAGAATGATATCTTTACTTTCAATGTTGAATCTATACCAGAAATGCATGCAATAAACTCTCTTGCTCAAACAGAAAATAAGAAAGCAAGAATTGCGTTACGCATTAATCCAAATATTGATGCTCATACGCATAGTTATATTACAACTGGATTAGATGATAACAAATTTGGTCTGGATGAAAAGCAAATACCAGAGATTTTGGCATTATTGCCTTCTTTATCTTCTCTAAAACTAATAGGTGTTCATTTTCATATTGGTTCTCAAATCACTAATCTGTCTTCTTTCAAAAACTTGTGTTATAAAATAAATGAAATTCAAAAAGAGTTTGATAATACAGGTTATATTCTAGAACATATAAATGTTGGTGGAGGGTTAGGTGTTGATTACGAACAACCAAATGAGTTCCCAATTGCCAACTTCAAAGATTATTTCAATCTTTTTTCGACACACCTTGAATTGAGGAAAAAACAAACATTGCATTTTGAACTGGGTCGCTCAGTTGTAGCTCAGTGTGGATCACTTATAACACGGGTAACTTATTTGAAAAAAGGAATTAAAAAGAATTTCCTTATTGTTGATGCCGGAATGACTGATCTCATCCGCCCTGCACTATATCAAGCCACACATCATATCGAGAACCTTACCTCAAATCAGGAAGCTCTTGATTATGATATTGTAGGTCCTATATGTGAGTCAAGTGACATTTTTGCCAAAGATTTTAAACTAAACAAATCAAAGAGAGGGGATATTTTAGCTATTCGCTCAGCAGGTGCATATGGTGAAGTTATGGCATCACAATACAACTGTCGAGACTTTGCTAAATCATTCTTCTCTGATACTATTTAATTTTTACTATGAATATCGCTTCCTTAATTGATAAGTTATCTCTTTTTAATTGGATTATTCTGGGAACTTATTTCTTCTTTTTTGTTACTCAACTTTTCTATTACTTGTATCTATTTCGAAAACCATATAAACAGTTTAGTATAAAAGGAAAAGAAGATATTGATGAAATAAACATAGATGCGTTGCCTGGGATATCAATCATTATAACAGCGGAAAATGAAGCAGAGAATCTTCTAGAAAACTTACCTTATGTTTTAGAGCAAGATTATCCAAACTTTCAAGTAGTTGTCGTAAACAATGCATCCACCGACACTACAGATATTGTGTTAAGTGGACTTTCACATACCTACCCCAATTTATATACTACATACATACCCATAGAATCTGAGTTAGCTAATAATAAAAAACTTGCCCTTACTTTAGGTGTTAAAGCTGCTAAACATGACATACTACTATTTACTGAGGCTGATTCTAAACCTTTATCAAAAAAATGGGTCTATGAATATGCAAAAGAATTTATTAAAGGGAGTGATATCGTGTTAGGATGCTGTCAATTGAAATTTAACAAGGGTTTATTTCAGAAATACATGCGATTTGATAACATGTCTTTTGGCATTAACTACTTAAGCATGGCATTAGCCAAAAAGCCTTACATGGGCATTGGAAGAAACATGGCTTACAGAAAAGATTTGTTTTTTAAAAAGAAAGGGTTTTCCTCTATAATAAACATTGATTATGGGGAAGACAACTTATTTATAAACCAAATTGCAAACGAGAAAAATACTTCTGTTGTTTTATCTCCTCAAAGTCTTGTTGAGAGTAATGTTGTGAATAAATTAGCAACATGGAGAAAAATTAAATCTAAATATCTTATTACCCAAAAACATCTTTCAGGGTTTAAAACTCAAATATTAGGGTTTGAGGTTTTTAGTAGATATGTCTTTTATATATCCTTTGCTATTTTAATAGTTACTGGTGTTTTTTCATATTTGAACGTTTTTATATGGATTGCTGTTATATTATTCTTAATTCGCTATGCAGTACAACTATCTATATTAAATAAGAATAGCAAAATATACAATGCAGGTAAATTTTATTTATCGATATTTGTATTTGATTTAACTGCTCCTATTTTCAATTATAACTATTTGAGATATGAGAGGTTGAGGAACAGAAAATAGCAGCTTGACAAAATGACAGACCATTGTGTTAAATTGTTTTTATCCTTAATTGCAGGTGGTTAAACAGGGTTAATGGTAGTCTCGCAGCGTTAAAACTAAAGAAAAACATATGGTATATCATTGTATTGAATGATTATTGCACGTAAATTAGAGAAAAGATGAAATTAGAATTATCATAAAATTTAAAGATTATGAAAACTAAATTAAAACATGTGCTTACTGTTATTTTAGTAGCCATTCTTAGTGCAACAATTGCACTATTTGGTTATGATTATATGCAAAAAAAGAATGTTTCAACCAAACATTCAAATAGTGTAAAGAGCGAATTCTCTCAGAACTTCTCTCAAGATTTTGAACAGGATAATGTTCGCTTAACAAACTTGACTACATCCCAAGGGTATCCAGACTTTACCGAAGCCGCAAAAAAAACCATTCACGGTGTAGTTCATGTCAAAACTACCAAAGCCCCATCCAAAAGAAGACAACAACCTATTGATCCTTTCGAGTATTTTTTCGGTTTTGGAAATCGCGATTTCGGACCTCCTCAACCTCAAGTTGGTTTTGGATCTGGAGTTATTATATCAAAGGATGGATACATTCTAACAAATAATCACGTTGTTGCTGGAGCATCTGAAGTCTCAGTTACATTAAATGATAATAGAGAATTCACTGCTACTGTAATTGGGGCCGACCCTAAAACCGATATCGCCTTAATTAAGATTGAAGGAAATGACTTTGATTATGTTTCTTTTGGAAACTCTGACGACTTAGAGGTTGGCGAGTGGGTCTTGGCTGTAGGCAATCCATTTAATTTAACCTCTACAGTTACAGCTGGAATTGTGAGTGCGAAAAACCGCTCCAACATTGTAGGACAGGGACAAGGTCTACAGTCATTTATCCAAATTGACGCAGCAGTTAATCCTGGTAACAGTGGAGGAGCCTTAGTAAATACTAGAGGTGAACTTGTGGGTATAAATACAGCAATTTATTCTCAAACTGGTAATTTTGCTGGATATGCATTTGCAATACCAATATCAATAGCTGGTAAAATAGCTTCAGATATTAAAGAATACGGTACAGTTCAACGTGCTGTCTTAGGCATTCTATCTCCTAATATAGATTACCTAAAAGAGAATGATTCTGATAAATATCGTGAATTGCAGAAAATTGTCGGAGTGCAAATTGATGACTTTTCAGAAAGAAGTTCGGCAAAAGCTGCTGGAATTGAAAAAGGAGATATAATAAAGTCTATCAATAGTGTTCCCATCAAAAACTTCAATGATTTGCAAAACCAAATAGGTAGATACAGACCTGGTGATAAAGTAAAGGTAGTAGTTGATCGCAAAGGAAAAGAATCAACTTATACAGTCGAGCTGCAAAATGATCAGGGAAACACAGATATAACAAAAGCAGCAAATGGTATGAACATCTTAGGTGCAACCTTTGGTGAAATTACCGATAGTAAGAAACAACAACTTGGTATTAGTAGTGGTGTTGAAGTTACAGACGTGACAAATGATGGTAAGTTTAGGAAGGAAGGAATAAATAAAGGATTCATCATTCTTAGGATAAACAACATGCCTGTTAACTCAGAAGAGGAAATCGCTAAAATAGTTCAGATAACATCCAGTTCAAATGCCGTAGATAAAGCGATTTTGATTGCAGGATTTTACCCCAATGGTAAGACGCAATATATTGCAATCGATTTATCTGCTGAGTAGGAGGTTAAACTATATTAAAGATAGTGCTAGACAGTAACAAAACCGAGACCAATTACGTTTCAACAAAGGAATAGGTAACTAAAACCAATTCCTTTGTTCATATTATATCATAAGATAAAAACAAAAGGGAGACAGAAGATTCTGATTTTTATACTATTAAAAAAAACTGTATCTTTGCACCCCGTTAAAAAGATAAACATAAAAACATACATATGAGACAATTAAAGATTACAAAATCGATCACAAATCGTGAGAGTGCATCTTTAGATAAGTACTTGCAAGAAATTGGTCGTGAAGACTTAATTACTGTTGAGGAAGAGGTCGAATTAGCACAAGCAATTAAAAAAGGAGATCGTGAAGCTTTGGAAAAACTAACCAAAGCGAATTTACGATTTGTTGTATCGGTTGCAAAACAATATCAAAACCAAGGACTAAGTTTACCTGATCTAATCAATGAAGGTAATCTGGGTTTAATAAAAGCCGCAGAAAAATTTGATGAAACACGTGGATTTAAATTTATTAGTTATGCAGTTTGGTGGATTCGTCAATCAATTCTTCAAGCTTTAGCTGAGCAGGCACGTATTGTAAGGTTACCACTCAATCAAGTTGGGTCACTCAATAAAATAAGCAAAGCACTTCAGAAATTCGAACAAGAAAATGAACGTAGACCTTCTGCTGAAGAACTCGCTATAGAATTGGATATACCAGTAGAGAAGGTTAAAGACTCACTAAGAGTATCAGGTCGTCATATTTCTATGGATGCACCTTTTGTGGAAGGTGAAGATAATAGCTTATTAGATGTTCTTGTAAATGACGATGCTCCTCTTGCAGATAGAACTTTGATCAATGAATCACTTCAAAAAGAAATTGATAGAGCATTATCTACATTAACCGACCGAGAAAGTGATATTATCAAAATGTTTTTTGGTATAGGATCTCAAGAAATGACATTAGAAGAAATAGGTGATAAATTTCAACTAACTCGTGAACGCGTAAGACAAATAAAAGAGAAAGCAATTCGAAGACTCAGGCAAGATTCACGTAGTAAATTACTCAAAAGTTATTTAGGTTAAAAACCATCTTTCCTAATTATTTCGATAAAAAACAATTGCTTTCAGACAAATTATTGCTTAAAAACGACTTTAAGAAATCTTTTTGTCAAAAATTAGTTGATATATACATATTATATCTTATATTTGTACTTCGAAGAAAAGTTAGTTGACAAAATCACACTGTTTTTCAAACAACTAATTTTGTTATGACTTAACTTTTCATCTTAATTATTCAGATGCAATTTGAACATTTTATTTTAGCATTTGTTTAAAGTACAGTTAGTAATTGAATAAACACAATTCTTTTGCTAAATTAAGTGTACATATTTAGAAATAAATATCGAGTTATTGTAATAAAGAATGTTTAATTAGAATTTAAATTTATGAAAAAAATTAGTTTATTTTTAATCTCAGCTCTTGTGGTGTTTGGCTTAAGTGCTCAAGAGCTTCAGAATGTTTCTCATGGTGATGTATACCTGAAGAACAAAGCTAGTGCCAATTGGTTTATGAGTCTTGCCGGAGGTACAAACTCATACTTTGGTTCAGGTAGTAAAGATGCCGATTTGATTGACAACTTAGGTTGGGAAGGTCAATTGGCTATAGGTAGATGGAATTCTCCTAAATGGGGAGCACGTTTAGCTATAAATGTAGGATCTCACAATCACTTTAACCCAAACAATGCTTACATTAAGGATGGTTTTATACATCCTCACGTTGACTTATTGTGGAACGTAACAAATGCAACTGTTGGTTATCGTGCTGATCGTGTTTATAACTTTATTCCATATTTTGGTGTTGGTTATATGTACGGTATGACAGACGATTTCAAAAAAATTAATCCAGATGAACCCGTATTTAAAAGACAAAATCAAGCACTTAGTTGGAATCTTGGTATTATAAACGATTTCCGTTTATCAAACAATTTTTCAATTTTTCTTGAGTTATCTGCCACACATGTTCAAGGTAGTTTTGGAAGAGCTTACTCAAATCAAACTGTTGGAGACTACGACTTGGACTTTATTGGTCAAGCTCTTTTAGGAGTTAAATTTGGTTTAGGTGGTAATGATTTCACCAAAGCTGAATTAATGGACTACAACTTAATTAATGACTTAAACAGCCAAATCAACAGATTACGTGCTGAAAATGAAAACTTAAGCAAGAGACCAGAATTCTGTCCTGAGTGTCCAGAAATTGCACCTCAAGTTGCTGCAGAAAGCGTATACGTTCCTAACGTAGTATTCTTCCGCATAAACTCTGCAAACATTGACAGACAACAGCAAATTAGTGTTTATAACACTGCTGAATACATGAAAACTAATCCTAATGCTACTGTT
>JAQVZQ010000101.1 GCA_028708095.1 Dysgonamonadaceae bacterium | reverse complement strand
AGAAAACAAAACGAATGGAAATGGAGGAGAAAACCGTTAGCAAACGTCGCAATACTTTGGAGCGTGAGTTAGATTGGATTCGCATGGCTCCAAAAGCACGTCATGCAAAGGGTAAAGCTCGTTTAAACTCTTACGAAAGACTATTGAATGAAGACCAAAAAGAGAGCGAAGAAAGACTAGAGATATTCATTCCTAACGGTCCACGTTTGGGTGATAAGGTAATTGAAGCTCACGGCGTAGCAAAAGCTTATGGTGACAAGCTACTATTTGATAATTTAGAATTTTCACTTTCTCCCAATGGTATTGTGGGAATAATTGGACCAAATGGTGCAGGAAAAACTACGCTGTTCAGACTTATTGAAGGATTAGAAACTCCTGATAGTGGAACATTTGAAGTAGGGGAGACTGTAGTAACAGCTTACGTAGACCAGGCACACACAGCAATTGACCCAAATAAAACTGTATATCAAGTTGTGTCCGATGGTTTAGAGTTTGTGAGGGTTGCAGGTCGGGATATCAATGCACGTGCCTATCTGGCACGTTTCAACTTCACAGGTGCCGATCAAGAAAAACTTTGTGGAGTATTATCGGGTGGAGAACGCAATCGTTTACATTTAGCACTCACCCTTAAGGCTGAAGCCAATGTGTTGTTGCTGGATGAGCCAACCAATGATATTGACGTGAACACGCTTCGTGCATTAGAGGAAGGGTTGGAAAACTTTGCTGGTTGCGCAGTTGTTATATCTCACGATAGGTGGTTCTTAGATAGAATATGCACACACATTTTAGCATTCGAAGGTAATTCGGAGGTTTTCTATTTTGAAGGTTCTTATAGCGAATACGAAGAGAATAAGAAAATGAGATTGGGTAACGTAGAACCAAAACGGGTGAAATATCGGAAGTTATAAGGGAACAGGGAGCAGTGAGTAGTAAGTAGTAAGTAGTAAGCAGTAAGCAGTAAGTAGTAAGTAGTAAGTAGTAAGTAGTAAAGTAAGCAGTATATTAATTGAAAATGATAAATCATTTTGTCATTCTGTGACCTCACCCAATTTTCATTGGACAAAAAGAAGGGAATGACTTCGAAGTTTAATTTACTGTGAGGCCCGAAGGGCTGATATAATTCAGCCCAGGCTGCAAGGTCTGGGTAATATTCGGAAAGATGCAGGAGAGGGCTGCAAGCCTGACATAAGAATATAACCGACAAAGATATTAATTTACAAGTTGCAAAAAAAATAGGTCAATGGTAGCGGGGAGGATCTGTTAGAAGGCTTTGCAAGTATTAAACAGATCCTTCACTCTATTCAGGATGACACTTTTAATTATCCCGCTACCGTCTTTATTCAATTTATTAGCCATGTGAAATAAAATAAATGCTATAATTTACCTATTCAAAGAAAGTGCACTTTGAAAAGCTGATAAGAAGAATAAAATAAAAGAGAATGAATGAATAGTTTGAATATAATCATTGCGTATTAAATGAAAAAGACAACACTCATAGTGTGGTTGCTTATTTCATATTTGAGCTTGAATGCCCAAACAGGAGTTGTTGTAAAAGGAGTAGTCGTTGACTCTATCAATAAGACACCGTTGCCTTATGTTGCACTGTTTTTTGAAGGAACAGCACAAGGAGATATTACAAATAGTGGTGGTGAGTTTGAAATTGGTACATCAACGGATATTGTAAGTGATCGTCATTTGAAAGTGATGTTTACGGGATATAAAACACAATTGATTAAGTTGAATTCCGATAATCAGATGCCTATCAAAATATACCTGCCGCCCATAACAAAAAAAGAGGATGATGTAGCCGTTCTTGAAGTAATACGAAAAATGGGAGATGAAGGTCAAAAACCATATCTACTTTATTTATATGAGTTGATAAACATGGTTATTGATGATTATATACCATTGGGAAACCGTGAGTTCAACAAAGTTGATTTGTACAACGTTCAACAATTTCCAGCATACAATCATTTAGAAGGTGTTCGATTGAGGTTATCAGCAGCCACAAATACACGTTTGCATCCTCAGTTGTTTGGCAAAACATCTGTAGGATATGGATTCAAGGACAAGAAATTGAAATATCGGGGTGAGCTGGCTTGGGCGTTCAATGAAAAAGCATATGATGAAAACGAATTTCCCCGTAATAATTTAAAACTCATTCATGATTACAACATTTTCTCTCCCGGTGAAAATAATCCACGATCACCAAATAATTTTTTGTTACTATCTTACCGTCGTTCTCGCGGTGCGATGACGTATCGTAGATTCACGGAGTTGAATTATGAAAAAGAGACCTTATATGGTTTATCCTACATGCTGTGGGCAAGAATGTCAGAAATTAAATCTGCATCGGAGCTTACCTATTCAGCAATTGACAGAAATATGTATCCAACTTCATTGCCTGCTTTAAAATCAAAGGATGTAGGTCTTGCATTACGATTTTGGCCACATGAAGCGTACATTCAACACAAACGTAACCGTACACCTTTCTCACTTAGTTATCCTTTATTCTTTTTATCACATACAGTTGGCGAAAACAGCATCTTTGGGGGCAATGATGTTTATCAAAAAACAGAGTTTTCTTTGCAAAAACGATTTATATTGGGTGATTATGGATTTATAGATTTTGTTGGCGACTATCAAAAGATTTGGACTAAGGCTCCGTTTCCATTATTATTGTTTCCGAACGCTAACAATCTTTTCTTTGTGGATAACAAAGCTTTCTTTCTACCCAGAGCCATGGAGTTTATCAATGATGAACAATATACTCTGAAAGCAACTTATGTGGCTGATAAATTATTATTCTCTCGCATACCTTTGCTTAATAAATTAGGTTTTAGAGAGTTGTTGATACTAAGAGGGGTAAAGGGTAATTTGAGCAACAAAAACATTCCTGCAATTGAGAATGGTCTTTTTATGTTACCCACGCAAACCATTGCTATGACCAAAAAGCCTTATGTGGAAGGTGTAATAGGAATTACAAATATTTTAGGAATTCTACGCATTGAATACATTCACCGGCTTACTTATCGTAATCATCCAGATGTGCTGAAATATGGATTCAGATTTGATGCAACATTTTAAAAAGAAAAGAACAAATACAACACTCATTCCTAATTCGTAACTCGTAACTCGTAATTCGCAATTAATTACGGTGCTAGTCGTCTCAATATCCATTTTTCATCCGTCCTAATATAGATAAGCCTATCGTGCAAACGGCTCGGACGTCCTTGCCAAAACTCTATGGTATGTGGTATCAAGACATATCCTCCCCAGTATGGAGGACGAGTGATTTGCTTGTCTTTAAATATGAGTTCAGTTTTTGCTTTTCTGTCTTCCAATTCTGCACGTCCTTCAACAAAAGAGCTTTGTGGGGACACCCATGCACCCAAATTACTATCCGCAGGTCTCGAATTGAAGTATGCATCAGACTCTTCAGTAGATATCTTTTCAACTATTCCATCAATTCTTATTTGACGTTCCATAACATGCCAATCAAATACTATGCTCGCATAAGGGTTTTGTGCCAATTCGCGTCCTTTCTTGCTTTCATAATTGGTGTAAAAAACAAACCCTTGTTCATCAAAACTTTTCAACAGCACCACACGAGCTGAAGGTTTTCCATCGAGCGTGCTTGTTGCTAATGTCATGGCGTTGGGTTCTAATATTGGGTAAGATATGGCTTGATTCATCCATTCCTTGAATTGAACAATAGGATTCTCATCCACATCGTTTTCAATCAGTGAGTCTCTTTTGTAATCTCCTCGAAAGTTGTATAATTCTGTCATGTTGTAATGCTTCTTGTTTGTGTTACGAAGTGAATGCTTGATTTAATATAGCACACTTATATTAAACAAGTAAACACTGCATTTGTTTCTGTACACATTCTCAGTTTACAAATATCAACTATTTTTCTTTGCTCACTGAATTATTAGCTTTGCCATTATTTCATTTTTCTGTATCTTCGCACATTCATAGTTCATTATCAAAAAATTATTCCCAAATATACTTGTATGATTAGAGTGCAGAAGATAAATAAAAGTTTTGGAAGCCTTCAGGTTTTAAATGATATAGATTTAACCATAAGCAAAGGGGAAATAGTCTCGATTGTAGGACCCAGTGGTGCAGGCAAGACAACATTGTTGCAAATAATGGGAACATTGGATAAACCTGATTCAGGAAGCGTTATTTTTGATAATAATGATGTAACTAAATACAACGATCGAAAACTATCAGACTTTAGAAATAAAGATATCGGTTTTGTCTTTCAATTCCATCAACTCCTCCCTGAGTTTACAGCACTCGAAAACGTAATGATACCTGCTTTGATTGCAAAAAAAACTCGCTCAAGTGCTGACAAAGAAGCCATGCATATTTTAGAACTTATGGGGCTGACTGACCGAAAACATCATAAGCCTGCAGAACTTTCAGGAGGTGAAAAACAACGCGTAGCTGTGGCACGTGCACTTATAAACAATCCGATGATTGTGTTTGCTGATGAGCCATCGGGGAGTTTGGATACCGAAAATAAAGATGAACTTCATTCTTTATTTTTTAAATTGCGTGACGAGCTAAATCAAACATTTGTTATAGTTACGCACGACACGCAACTCGCCGAATTAACAGACAGAACCATTAGAATGAAAGATGGATTTATAGAATAATTCAATATATACTTTCATGAAACATAACCAAATTAATAACCTTCACTCACTTTCTATTAATATGAAAATAAATTTATTTTTTATGGCAGTTATTTGCACCGCACTTTTGTCATCGTGCAATGATAAACGAGAAGAAGACTCAAGCCACTTGGGCTTAATTATTGGTAAACCAACCCTAACCATCGAAAACGGCATTATGACTCCTGAAGTGCTGCATAGTTTTGGTCGTATTGGCAATGTGGAAGTTTCTCCCAATAAAGACGAAATTCTTTATCATGTAACATTCGTCGATATCGAGCAAAATAAAACCAATACAGAGATTTTCACCATGAAGATAGATGGATCTGAAAAAAAACAAATCACGTATACCAACACGCACGAAAGTAGTGCACAATGGATTGAGAATGGGGAAAAGATTGCTTTTTTGAGCAATGAGAATGGTTCGAAGCAACTATGGGAAATGAATGCTGATGGGAGTGGTATGGAATGCATAAGTGAAGTTGAGGGTGAAATAGAAGGTTTCACCTATTCTCCTGATGGTACCAAGGTAATGTATATAAGCAGTGTGAAAAGTGGCGAAACAGTTGCAGATCGTTATTCAGATTTGCCTAAGGCAACGGGTAGGGTAGTAGATGATTTAATGTATAAGCATTGGGATCATTGGGTAGATAATATTCCACACACATTTTATGCAACCATCGAAAATGGCAAGTTAACCAATCATGTTGACTTGTTGGAAGGTGAACCCTATGAAGCACCACTACTTCCATTTGGCGGAACTGAAGCTATTGCTTGGAGTCCAGACAGCAAAACAATTGCATACACATCTAAAAAGATGACTGGCAGAGAATATGCAGAATCTACCAACTCTGATATTTACTTATACTCATTGGAGAATAAAACCACAGAAAACATAACTGAGGGAATGATGGGTTATGATATTAATCCCCAATTTTCACCTGATGGTAAGCAGATTGCATGGTTGAGCATGGAACGGGATGGGTATGAAGCTGATAAAAACAGATTGTTTGTGATGGATCTTATAACGAAAGAAAAAACATATCTATCGGAAGATTTTGATAACAATGTGGATGCTTTTATATGGAATGCTGACAATAGAACTCTTTTCTTTGTTGCTACCATAGAAGCTAAAACCCAGCTTTTTTCTATTTCTAAAGATACCCAAGAAGTGAAAGTAATTACATCTGGAACACACGATTATATATCTCTTGCTTTAGGTAAAGGAACACTCATTGCAAAACGGCAGTCAATGTCAATGCCAGCTGAAATATATGCTGTAACTATCAACAATGGTGATGCAAAGGAACTGTCATACGAAAACAAAGATATTCTCAATCAATTGACCATGGGCAAAGTTGAAGAGAGGTGGATACCTACTTCGGATAGTAAAGAAATGCTTACATGGGTCATATATCCTCCCGGTTTTGATGCTTCTAAAAAGTATCCAACATTGCTTTATTGTCAAGGGGGCCCACAAAGTGCAGTTAGTCAGTTTTGGTCATATCGCTGGAACCTACAAATGATGGCAGCCAATGGATATATTGTAGTTGCTCCCAATCGTCGTGGTTTACCAAGTTTTGGACAAGAGTGGAATGAGCAAATTAGTGGCGACTATGGTGGACAAAATATGCGTGACTACTTATCAGCAATAGACGCTTTAGCAAAAGAGCCTTATGTGGACGAAAACAATTTGGGTTGTACGGGTGCAAGTTATGGCGGCTTTTCTGTTTATTGGTTAGCAGGAAATCACAACAACCGATTCAAAGCATTTTTAGCACATGCCGGCATATTTAATTTAGAAGCACAGTATTTGGAAACCGAAGAGCTTTTCTTTGCAAACTGGGACATGGGTGGACCATTTTGGGATAAATCAAATGCTGTAGCACAAAAAACTTATGCAACGTCACCTCACAAATTTGTTGACAAATGGAATACTCCAATTATGATTACTCATGGCGAATTGGATTACCGTATTCTTGCATCGCAAGGAATGATGGCGTTTAATGCTGCAAAACTAAAAGACATACCAGCGCGTATGCTTATTTTTCCAGATGAAAACCACTGGATAGCACAACCACAAAATGGAGTATTATTTCAGAGAGAGTTTGCAAGGTGGTTTGATCAGTGGTTGAAAGATTAGTCGATTAAAAATAGCAAGACAAAAAAACCACACAAAAATAACAAACAGAGTCAAACCTACTAAAAGTACATAAAAGGCTGCTGATAATAAGGTTTGTCTCTGTTTTGTGCAAAAAAAGAAAGAAAATGCATATTTAGTGAAATATTTATCTGAAAATTGTTTGACGTTTTAAAAATATAGCTATCTTTGCACTCGCTATCAGAAACGAACTAGCAAACAACAATAAACGGTGTGGTAGTTCAGTTGGTTAGAATACCTGCCTGTCACGCAGGGGGTCGCGGGTTCGAGTCCCGTCCATACCGCAATAAACATTGACAATCAATGAATTGTGAAGTTAGTACACGAAAACGTACACGAAAAACGTTCAAAACATAGTTTTTGGGCGTTTTTTTATTCTTAATTATCAAAAAGAGTGAAGCCCGGCATTATGACTTGCCGGGCTTCTTACATTGCCCCCAACGCAACTTGGAGTTTCGCAACAATGCGTTGCAAAGATATTACAATTTTAGATGATACGCCGTATATTAGAAAGAATCTTTCTAATCCAATTAAATATAGGTGTGCGTTTCAGATAGAGTAACCCAATAGCAAGTATAGCCACAATACCAAATATGTATCGCCATTTGTATGGGTCAGACACCGGAACAATGCTTTCTTGCAATTCTTGTTCATTACTTAAAATCATTGTTTGTTCTTGATTCCCTTGGGTTTCACTTGATTCATTACTTTTCCCTTTTTGTTCAACATTAGTTTCAATTATTGTCTGTTTAATCGACTTTATTGCCGCATTCTTAATGCTTGCAACATTTACTATATTGACACCATCAACATTGACTACCGGAATGGTGATTGTATCACCACTTGGCGGGTAAAATTCAATTTCTGTAAATGTGATTTTACCATTATCCGTCTTGGTCGTATCAACTACCTTATTCAATTTTGCAGATTGTGATTCATTACTTTGAATAAATGATTCATCTTTTGAGCTTATTTGCACGCTTTTTCGTGTACTTGAACACGAAAGCATAACCAAGCTGATAAATATTAATACAATCTTTTTCATTTTATAATTCTTTTGATACATCAAAACAAGGACAATCTTTCATCCATTCCCAAGGCTCGATGATTCCGTTACCATTCAAATCAGGACTATAATCACGATGCCCCAATATTGTGGTGTTAGGGAATTGTGCTTTTAATTCTGCCACCAATTTCACTAATGATGTTTTTTGTGCATCAGTTCGTGTATCTTTCGACTTACCATTCACATCAAGACCACCTATATAACAAATACCTATTGAATTTGAATTTTGACCTTGTACGTGAGCGCCAACTTCCGAAATATCACGTCCTTTATGCACCGAACCATCAAGATATATCACAAAATGATACCCTATCTTTGCAAAACCACGCTTTTTGTGCCAACGGTCTATATCATCCGTTGTGAAATTTTGCCCCTCTTTTGTAGCGGAACAATGAATAATAATTTTATTTATTTTTCTCATTTTACAGCACTTAATGATTTTAAATATTCTTCTTCATGTAAAGCCCTTTGTTTAAGAACCGGACACAAAGCAACATCTGAACAATGTTCACACCCATAAGCCTTATTCATTGCACTTTTATTTTTTGAATTTTTAATCTCCAAAATATGTTTTTCTTGCGATAACTGTCCAATATAGGCATCTTTCCCAACTACTAATTTCTGCATTTCTGTTAGCCTGCCATCGTAAAATGTTAGTTGTTGCCGCATCGTTTCAACTGTGTTCTTCAATGCTTCAACCTCTTTTTCAAATGCTTCCGCTGTTTTAAAACGCTTTTGTTGCTTCCGGTACAACACAAAAGTTACTACCGTGCTTGAACCTGCAAGAACGGAAAGTATAGACATAATTATAGCCCAATCCATTTCATTTTATTTTAAGTAAATTGAAAACATTTACCAACCTTGACAATAGTAGTGTCCATTGGGTAAAGTTGCAATAAATCAAGCCCTTTATCTTGACGTTGTTTATTGATTACAGGCAAATTACTTTCAGCTTTCTGAATCGCCCCAATCAATATATCTGAACCAGTAAAGCAAGAACGCCGTTCACCATCAGGTGTTCCATCTTCTCGTTTCAAGTAATCTCCATTGTCTTCAAAAGTTGCAAGAACAACTTGCATCTGCATACGTAAACCCGATTGGTTTTTGCCCGGAAATTTTGTTGGTTGTATTATTGTTTTTTCAATAAGGATACGGCGACCAAAAAGGTCTTCAATATCAATACCTTTACCAACAACCACATCGGATTCGATACCAAGTTCACTAAATTTTGCCATACGTTGCTTTCTTACTCATTGATGTTTGAAAAATCTGAAACTAACATAGCATCCAAATCTTCCGTAAAACGCAAATAATCTTTATAAGCATCAACCGCCGTGGAATCCACTTTGATTTTCAGTACATGCTTATTATAAGCGTTCACCAGGTCAAATTCTTTTGTTTCATCTATGATGGAACGAATAATTGACTTTTTAACAACCTCTTTTGTTGGTTGTTGCCAAACACGAATTTCACGACATTGCCAACCAATTTGGGTTTCTTCCATCTTTCCATCAGGAATACCCATTTCCGGTTCAACGTTGTATCTGTATAAATATGAACCATCATTATCTTTGAAAATAGTTGATGGTTTACCATTTGCAAGGTCATACTTTGCATCAGGCACGAGTGAATCTAATTTCATAAGGAATTAATTTTTGAATTTTAAACATTAGATGAATTGAATCACAATACTTGCACCACCCCCACCAAGAACATATTTGTTGCTTGTAAACTTCTTTTGTCGGCGCAATATTGCGTTTGTTCAACTTTGCTACCCGGCGGCAAAGTCTTTGCTTGATTGATTTGCGCAAAAGAGTGTGAGAGTGATAAAACACATATCCCAAGAAGTCAATGCCACGTGCATCAACTGGGAATACTTGATAATTGCGTTTGACTTTCAAATTAAGATTGTCGCGCATATATGCACGTATTTCATGTAGTAAATCGTGCAAAATCTCTTTATTTGGTGCAAGAATAATCATATCATCAGCATATCGCCAATAATATTTCACCCGTTTTACCTCTTTCAACCAATGGTCAAAATAAGCCAAATAGATGTTTGCGAAATACTGTGATAAATAATTTCCTATCGGAACACCAGTCGGCACTGAATCAATAATTTCATCCAATAGCCAAAGTAAACGTTTGTCTTTAATGCGCCGTCTAATAATCTGCTTTAGGATTTCATGGTCTATTGACGGATAAAATTTGCGAACATCAATTTTCAGACAATACCTTGTTCCATCAGCATCATTTTTCAACGCAAACTTCAAATCCTTAACAGCCGCATGGATTCCACGGTTCTTTATACACGAATAAGTGTTTTTGTTGAACAATGAAACCCAAATTGGTTCAAGGATATTCATTATTGCGTGATGGGTGATGCGGTCAGGAAAATATGGAAGTCTGAAAATTTCACGTTCTTTTGGTTCTTTAATTGTGAATATCTGATATTGTGAAGTCTTAAATGTTTGATTTTTTAGACTTTCATGCAATGATAACAAATTGGCTTCACGGTTTTTATCGTGAAGTTTAACGCCATAAGAATGCGACTTACCTTTGCGGGCTTTTTCATCCGCAAGACGTAAGTTTTCAAGACTTATAACTTTTTCATATAAATTCCCAATTCGCTTCACTACTTCTTTGCTTGTATATTTGGATTCTTCGGGTCGCCCCTACCAAAACCGTTTTACTTAATTTATTTTTTGCCCTTGGTTTCCAAGACATTCAGCATACAATTATGCCGTTTTTGTGGCAAGGTTTCCGTCATGCAACTATATTTTTACAAGCATAGCTGAGAACCGATATTCGCATTCGCATTCGTAGCCGTATTATTCGTATTCGCATAAACGAACCCTGCATTCGTACCATTATTCGCATTACCGCTGAACAGAACCCCACGACAAACGGACAACCTTATTTTCTTATAATTCACACATTTAAAGTGGCTTCGATTTATGGTATAAAGCAAAGCCGAGAACCGATACCCGCAGTCGCAGTCGTAGCCGCATAATTCGTATTCGCAGAAACGAACCCCGCAGCCGTACCATAACTCGCAAAACCGCCGAACAGAACCCCACGTTCAGATACACCAGTTTCCGGAATACTTGTATAGAAATAATCACAAAAATATGTAGTAGAACCTGCACCTATTGCAAGCGGCATAATCTCACCATATTCACCAAGTATTAGTTCTTTAACATAACCATTTTCACGTGGCATATTGCCACGCAGTTCATAGTTTTCCGTTCCAGAACTTGTAAAGTTTGTATGATTATCACACACATAAAATTCAGAAATACCACCACTTGCATCTGATTGTATAAGACATTTACAACCATCCGTCCATTTCCATAAGTGTCCAAATGGATTTTCGACCCCACGGTATGATGGAACATCGGTTGTTTTGACTTCACCATATTCAGTTGGCATTGTGTAAGTAACAATACCAGTTTTATTGCCCAATGAATTGGTTATTCCACAAGGAATGCAAGCATAAGTTCCGCCAGTCATTGCGACAAGCAATGTGCTTGACAAATTAGTAACACCTGCACCAAGACCACCTTGATGATAACCATTTTCAGTTAAT
>JAQVZQ010000100.1 GCA_028708095.1 Dysgonamonadaceae bacterium | reverse complement strand
TTAATAATCTTTTGACAGATTACATAAAACTGATTTTCATATTCATCACTTTTCTCATCAAATAAGCTACCGAACAATGCTATTTTCATACCTTGTATTTTTGTTACATATCTAAGTAATGAAGCAGTTCATTCAACCGATCATCATACGTATCGTTGATATCTCCTTCTTTCATAAAGTAATAGATTACATTATAATTGAAACGTTCAAAACTACGTAACACAGCCGATACATCAGAGACATCCATTTTTAACGAAACAAGCAAACTTAATCCATCTTTTGAAGGAATAACTTCTACTCGAAATATACGCACATTATTGTCTTCAACCAAACGAGCAATCTCAGTAAGCGTGTAATCCTTTATTGGAACATCTAATACAACCAATGAGTATTCATGCTCAGTTAGCTCCAAAAACTGTTCTGGAGTGAGTTTAGTAGCAAAGCTCTTTACTTGATCTTTAATGAATTCTTTTGATTGCATTTAATTTCTCCTGTTATTTATCTTTTTAATTTCTCTTATTACAAAGATGTAAAAAAAATCACTCTTCAAGAACATAAAAACCACTTTTTATTTTCAATACTCTTTAAATTGGTTGAAATATTACGTATCTTTGCATTGAACATTTAAATAAAAGCACATCTCCCTTACACACATTATGATAAAATTAAGCGTTAATATTAATAAAGTTGCAACATTAAGAAATGCACGCGGAGAAAATCTCCCAGATATTTTAAAAGTTGCAGAAGACTGCCAGCGTTTTGGAGCCGACGGCATTACCGTACACCCCAGACCTGACGAGAGACACATCCGCCAAAAGGATGTTTTCGACCTCCAATCTAAGATTACAACAGAATTCAATATTGAAGGTTATCCCTCACCTGAGTTTTTAGCTCTGGTTAAAAGAGTTAAACCAAATCAAGTTACTTTTGTGCCAGATGCACCCAATGCCATCACTTCAAATGCAGGATGGGACACTATAACGCACGAACTGTTCCTAGCGGAAGTAGTCGCAGACATGCAAGCTGCAGGAATCCGCACCTCCATTTTCATGGAATCTAACTTGGAGAAGATTAAAGTAGCTTCAAAAATTGGAACTGATAGGATAGAGCTTTTTACAGGCCCTTATGCAAATCAGTATGCAAAAGATAAGGAGGCCGCAATAGCCCCTTTTGTTGAAGCTGCAAAATTAGCTAGGAATCTAGGGTTAGGATTAAATGCAGGACATGATTTAAGCTTAGAGAACTTAAATTACCTAGCTGAAAATATTCCTTGGATTAAAGAAGTATCAATTGGCCATGCCCTAATTTCTGATGCCCTATATATGGGATTGGAAAAAACAATAAAAGCTTATAAGAATTGTTTGATTGTTTTGTAAAACTGGGTAAAATATATTAGTTGTCTATCTTTACCGATCACAAAATAAATAAAATCGAAAACAAATTGCTCCTTTAAGAAATGAATATATTACAAATTCCGACTGCAGCAATAGACTCGCTGCAAAATGCAAGTACTGCTATAGAGACTTCAACAGTAACTATGAATGCTTTTGATCTTGCCTTAAAAGGCGGATGGCTCATGGTTGTTTTATTGATCCTATTATTTCTGTCAATCTACGTCTTAATTGAAAGAACACTTATAATTAGAAAAGCGAGACAAGAGGATGCAACCTTTATGAATAGAATTAAAGATTATATTCACGAAGGTAAAGTTGATGCAGCCTTATCTCTATGCCGCAAAACAGACACTCCTGCTGCGCGAATGGTAGAAAAAGGAATAAGCCGATTGGGACGACCAATGAGTGATGTTACAAGCGCAATTGAAAACGTTGGTAACATTGAGATTTCTATGCTAGAAAAAGGATTGCCAGTTTTGGCAACAACTGCAGCTGGTGCACCTATGATTGGTTTTCTTGGTACAGTTACTGGGATGGTAAAAGCCTTTATGAGTATGGCAAGTGAAGGGGCAAATGTTGATGTAACTAGTTTGTCAACTGGCATCTATGAAGCGCTTGTTACTACAGTAGGAGGTCTTGTAGTTGGTATTATTGCCATGTTTGCATACAATTATCTTACTACTCTTATTAAAGGAGTTATAAATAAAATGGAGATGCGTATTATGGAATTTATGGATATTTTAAATGAACCAGCAGCTTAATTAAATATGGCACTGAAACAAAGACATACAATAGAATCAGGATTCAGCATGGCTTCCATGACTGATGTTATTTTTTTATTGTTGATATTCTTTATGATTACTTCAACTATTATAGTACCAAGCGCAATAAAAGTACTTTTACCCAAAGCACAACAACAAGCTCAGGCAAAACCATTAACACGCCTAACTATAGATGCAGATATGCGTTATTATGTAGCATCGGGTGGAGATATGGAAGAAGAAGTACCCTTTGATGCAATTACTCCTTTTCTACAAGCATCTTATGTAGATGATCCTGAAATCTTTGTTGCATTATATGCCGATGAGAGTGTTCCCTACCGTGAAATAGTGAAGATTTTGGATATAGCTAATCAGCATAAGTTCAAAATGGTATTGATGACCCGACCTAAGTAGCCTGCTAAATTAAACTTTTGTGGTTTAATTCTATCAAATACGTAAACACAAGCCAGATGATTACAAAAGAAAAAATAACAGGTATGCTGGGAGCAACAATATTTATGTTGTTGCTTTTGGTTATTCTCTTGTTTTCATTCTTCACTGTCGCAAGTCCTTCTCAAGAACTTGAAGGGATTCCAGTAATGTTTGGAAATGTAGAAGATGCTCGTGGATATGAAGAAGCACCTATACGAGATATTTCTCCTCCAATCGAAGAAATTAAAGCTCCAAAAGCCACACAGAAAGAAGCTCCATTAATTTCACAAACTACTGAGGAGTCAATTTCTATTGAAGAACAGAAAAACAGAGAAAAAGAACGTGAAGAGCGTAGCAGACAGGAAGAGGCAGAGCGAAAAAGACGTGAAGAAGAAGCCAAGAAGAGAATTATCAATAAAGAAATGGCGGGATTGTTTGGTGAAAACTCTAATGCAAGCAGAGGATCGACAGAGGGTGAAGGCACGCAAGGAGCTTCAACTGGCAACGCTGCACAAGGTGCTCCATCTGGTATAGGGGGTATTGGAACTTATGCTTTAGGTGGGCGAAGCTTGGGAAGTGGAGGTTTGAAGCAACCAAAGTATACGGTGGATGATTATGGTACAGTGGTAGTGAATATTACAGTTGACCCAAAAGGTAATGTAATAAGTGCTGAAATTGGCAAAGGAACACAAGCTCCTAGTTCAGCTCTTCTTAATGAATCCCTTAGAGCTGCACGCAACACTAAATTTAACTCAATAAGCACAGCTAACAATCAGCAAGGAACGATTACCTACAATTTTAATCTCAATTAAAAAATAGTTTTATGAGGATTAAATCAAAATTGGCATTGTGTTAGCTGAAATAAACTCTTTGAGACCACTATCACATTAGACAATAAAATCACAATATAAAAAAATTAAACAACATGAAAAAAGTAATTGTATTCTTAGCAGATGGATTTGAAGAAATTGAAGCAATTTCAATTATAGATATATTACGCAGAGCAGAAATAGTTGTAACTACAGCATCAATTGAGAAAGAGAAAAAGGTTAAAGGTGCACACAATATCCTTATTGAAACAGATAAACTTTTTGATGATGTAGACTACACTAACTATGATATGATTGTGCTACCAGGCGGAATGCCAGGTGCAAAAAACCTAAATGAACACGAAGGTGTAAAAAAACAACTGAAAGTATTTGCAGAAAACAAACATATAGGCGCCATTTGTGCTGCACCAATGGTATTGGGTGGTATGGGTTTATTGAAAGGTAAACGTGCAACATGTTATCCTGGATTCGAACCTGAACTAATAGAGGCTTCAGTAACTCATGAACCTGTAACAATTGATGGAAACATAATAACTGGAAAAGGACCTGCATTTGCAATTAGTTTTTCACTTCAGTTGATTGAAACATTAGTTGGAAAAGCGGCTCGAGATGATGTTTCCAATGCTTTATTGATATAATAATTGCTTTTCCATTCTCAAATAACATATTAAAAAAGGAATAACTGCACATTTTTGTACTCTGTATTCCTTTTTCACTTTAATAATTCATTCAATTATTTACAATAGACTTCAGGTATTCTTGAAATATTTACCATAAGAAAATTCTTTCTTGTATCAAACACAAGAAACTTTTTGGATGTACGTCTTTTGAATGGTAATGAATAAACCATCTGAATAAAAAAAAGCATTAAACAGCTTTTGGAAAATCAATATTATCTTGTAATCAATAGGTTTATACAAAAAAAGCCTTTATCTTTGCAACCATTTTTCAAATAATATAATGTCTAACTTTATTAATTACAATTTTAAATCAACAAATGAGTGACGAACTAAAACTTGCTGCTCCCATTCAAGACTTTGATTGGGACGCATTCGCACAGGGTGAAACCTACAACAAAGAACAAAAGAAACAGTTAACCGAAACCTACGACAAAACTTTAAGTGAAATTAGCGACAAAGAGGTAGTAGATGGAACAGTAACTGGAATGAACAAACGAGAAGTTATTGTAAACATTGGATTCAAATCTGAAGGTGTAATTTCATTAAACGAATTTCGATACAATCCCGACTTAAAAGTTGGCGATGAAGTAGAAGTATACATTGAAGTCCAAGAAGACAAAAATGGTCAATTAATATTATCTCACAAAAAAGCACGCGCTTCGCGCTCATGGGATCGTGTTAATGCGGCCCTTGAAAACAACGAAATTATCCAAGGATACATTAAATGTCGTACCAAAGGCGGTATGATTGTAGATGTGTTTGGTATTGAAGCTTTTTTACCAGGATCACAAATTGACGTAAAACCTATTCGTGATTACGACGTTTTTGTAGATAAAACCATGGAATTTAAAGTGGTTAAGATCAATCCTGAATACAAAAACGTAGTTGTTTCACACAAAGCCTTAATTGAGGAAGAACTGGAACAACAGAAAAAAGAAATTATTGCTAAACTAGAAAAAGGTCAAGTACTTGAAGGTATTGTTAAAAACATTACTTCTTATGGTGTATTTATTGACCTTGGAGGTGTTGACGGACTTGTTCATATTACAGATCTATCTTGGGGACGTGTACAACATCCAGAAGAAGTAGTTCAATTAGACGATAAGATAAATGTTGTTATCCTTGACTTTGATGAAGAGAAAAAACGTATTGCTCTTGGTCTAAAACAACTTACACCACATCCTTGGGATGCACTTGACTCTGAATTAAAAGTAGGTGACATTGTGAAAGGAAAAGTAGTTGTAATGGCTGATTATGGTGCATTTGTAGAAATTAACCAAGGTGTTGAAGGACTTATACATGTTTCAGAAATGAGCTGGACGCAACATTTACGTAGTGCACAAGACTTTCTTAATGTAGGAGATGAAATTGAAGCAGTTGTTCTGACACTCGACAGAGAAGAAAGAAAAATGTCGCTTGGAATGAAGCAAATGAAGCCAGACCCATGGGAGAATATTGAACTAAAATATCCAGTTGGTAGCACCCATAGTGCAATTGTACGTAACTTCACAAACTTTGGAATATTTGTTGAAATAGAAGAAGGAGTTGAAGGACTTGTTCATATCTCTGACTTATCGTGGACAAAGAAAATAAAGCACCCAAGCGAAATTACAGAACTTGGAGCTACAATTGAAATTCAAGTTTTAGAAGTTGACAAAGAGAACCGTCGTCTAAGCCTTGGTCACAAACAGTTAGAGGAAAATCCATGGGAGGTATTCGAAACCATATTTACAGTGGGGTCAGTTCACGAAGGTACAGTTGTTGAACTATTAGATAAAGGAGCGGTGATTTCTTTACCTTATGGAGTTGAAGCATTTGCAACTTCTAAATTCTTAGTAAAAGAAGATGGAAGCCAAGCACAACTTGAAGAGAAATTAGATTTTAAAATTATTGAATTTAATAAGGATTCAAAAAGAATTTTAGTGTCTCATAGTCGCACTTTTGAAGATGAGCAAGCAGATCAAAAAGCAACCGATTCAAAGAAAAAAACCGAGAGTAAAAGAACAACCCGTAGAAAAGCAGAAGTAGCATCAAGTGCCCCGATTGCATCTATGGAAAAATCTACCTTAGGAGATATCGAAGAATTGGCAGCACTTAAAGAAAAGCTTGACAACAAAAAGATAAGCGAAACTAAAGCTGCTTTAGATAAGAAAGAAGCTGAAAAAACTGAAGAAGAAGAAAAATCTTTAGAAGCAGAGAATGCAGTGGAAGCTAAAAAAGTTGCAGCAGAGGCTGAACAGAAAGCAGAAACTAAAGTAAAAGCTAAAGAAAAGGCAGATACCGAAGAAACTGTAGAGATAAAAAAGGAAAAAGCAGAAACTAAAGAAGTAAAAGCTAAAACCAAAGAATCTGCTGTAGCAGCTACTAAAGAGGTGAAAGCAGAAGCTAAAGAAGTGAAAGCAGAAGCCAAAAAAGACAAAGCAGAAACAAAAGAAGCAGCCACGACCAAGGAAGTTAAAGCAGATACTGAAGAAACCAAAGAAGTAAAAGCGGAAGACAAAAAAGAACCGAAAGAGGAGTCTAAAGATGATACCGAGACTAAATCGGAATAATATCTTAAATTGATTCTTTAATGTTTATAAAAAAAGCTACTCATAAATTGGGTGGCTTTTTTTGCTTGATGTAATTTTACGTTCAAAACAATGTATTTCAAAATATGGTTACTCAAAACAATTCACTCCTTCATTCAATTCGTAAATAATTAGATGAAAAATTTAAACAAACCATTCAACGATTTCTCAACATACTTATCGTCATGCTTTCCCTATAAGGTGCAAAAGATATCCATTAATGCTGGATTTACTTGTCCCAATCGTGATGGTACTAAAGGGAGGGGCGGATGTTCTTACTGCAACAATTCAAGCTTTAGTCCTGAATATGGCCATTCTTTTAATTCGATCACAGAGCAATTAAAAGAAGGTATCAGTTTCTTTTCGCATAAGTATATTGACATGAAATACCTTGCTTATTTTCAATCATATACGAATACTTATAATAATCTCGACTCTCTGATATCATTGTATGAAGAGGCTTTGGCATTTCCTAATGTTGTTGGTATTGTTGTAAGTACGCGTCCAGATTGCATGCCAGAGGAATTACTTGACTACTTCGAAAAAATAAACAAAGATTACTTTGTGCTTATAGAGTATGGCGTTGAATCCACTTTGAACAAAACGCTTGAACGAGTGAACAGGCAGCATACTTTTGAAGAAACATGTACTGCTATTACAAATACATCATTGAGAGGTATCCCTGTAGGTGCACACATGATTTTAGGATTACCTGGAGAATCTCATGTTGAAATTTTAAAACATGCCTCTACCCTATCCTATTTACCCCTTACAACTATCAAGATTCATCAACTTCAAATTGTAAAAGGCACTGCGATGGCAAAAGAATATAAATTATTACCTGAGTCTTTTCACTTTTTTGAATTAAATGAATATGTTGATCTTTGTGTTGATTTTTCAGAAATTCTCAATCCATGTTTTCATATTGATCGTTTTTGTTCTCAATCTCCTAAAGATTTATTAATAGCTCCTGACTGGGGAGTGAAGAATCATGAGCTTACTCAAAAGATAATAAAGCGTTTTCACGAACGAAATACTTATCAAGGAAAATTATATAAAATCAAAACTAAGAAACAATAGATTTCCAAATATGAGAGTGATAAATCTCACATTTAATGCCAAATTAATTCAATTATTTTGTTTATAAGGATTTTTTGTATAAGTTTGCACCCGATTTGTAACTAATCATTCGGGGTGTAGCACAGTCCGGTTAGTGTGCCTGCTTTGGGAGCAGGAGGTCCCAGGTTCGAATCCTGGTACCCCGACTTATAATAAGGTATTTATAATTTCACATTATAGATACCTTTTTTTATTGTCAAAATTGGTTCAAGAAGCAAAAGCTTAATCTAAAAAGACTTTATTTTTGTCGTTTAACACTCTAATGATTTGAACAAAGAGAAAGAGAAGATGTCTGTGCACCTCATTTACTTACAAACACTTGCTTTATTGACAAAAAATCTGTAGAAAAGAAAAATAAAATTCTAAAATTCTCTTTTTTGTTTATCTATAAGAAGATACTCCTCAAAAACTGAATTATTTGTATCTTTGCTTTATAAAATAATAGCTGATATAAAATTATGTACAGAACTAATACGTGTGGTGAGTTAAATCTGAGTAATGTCGATGAAAAAATAGTGTTATCTGGGTGGGTACACAAAATGAGAAAAATGGGAGGAATGACTTTTATTGATTTGAGAGATCGATATGGTATTACTCAGCTCTCTTTTGATCAAGAAGTAAATCCTGAATTATATACTCAAGCCAACAAGCTTGGAAGAGAATGGGTGGTTACTGTTTATGGTGTTGTAAAAGAACGCTCCAGTAAAAACGCACATTTAACTACTGGAGAAATAGAAATAATTGCAAGTAAGTTAGATGTTTTGAATGAATCAAAAACTCCTCCATTTACTATTGAGACAAATACTGATGGTGGAGATGATCTTCGTATGAAATATCGCTATCTTGATTTACGGCGAGCTTCTGTACGTAAGAATTTGGAGTTAAGACACAAAATGACTTTCGAAACACGTAGGTATTTAGATAATCTGCATTTCATGGAAGTTGAGACACCTGTGCTTATTGGCTCAACACCCGAAGGGGCAAGAGATTTTGTTGTTCCCTCTCGCATGAATCAAGGAGAGTTTTATGCTTTACCGCAATCACCCCAACTGTTTAAACAGCTACTGATGGTGTCAGGATTTGATAGGTATTTTCAAATTGTAAAATGCTTCCGAGACGAAGACTTAAGAGCGGACCGTCAACCTGAGTTTACACAAATTGACTGCGAAATGTCTTTTGTGGAGCAAGAGGATATCCTCAACACCTTCGAGGGACTCACAAAGCATCTTTTCAAAACATTAAAAGGAATAGAGGTTCCTGACTTTCCTCGAATCAGCTATGCTGATGCAATGAGATATTATGGATCGGACAAACCCGATATTCGTTTTGAAATGAAGTTGGTGGAAATAAAAGATCTCACAGTTGATCGCAATTTTATTGTTTTCGACTCAGCTCCTTATGTTGGAGCAATTTGTGTAAAAAACGCTGCTATATATACCCGAAAGCAATTGGATGAATTAATCAACTTTGTCAAGCGACCACAAGTAGGAGCAAAAGGTTTGATTTATTTACGATACAACGAGGATGGTTCACTTAAATCTTCAGTAGATAAATTCTACTCTGAAGCAGATTTAAAATTATGGGCTGAAAGATGTAATGCAAAACCTGGAGATTTAATTTTAGTTTTAGCAGGCGAAACAGAAAGCACGCAAGAACAACTATCGGATCTTAGACTGGAAATGGCATCTCAATTGAACCTGAAGGACAAGAATGATTATAAATGTTTGTGGGTTGTTGATTTTCCTCTTTTAGAAAAAGATAAAGAGTTAGATCGTTTTTTTGCAAAACATCATCCATTTACATCTCCTAAGCCTGAAGATATTCATTTATTAGATATCAATCCTGCTGCCGTCCGTGCCAATGCCTATGATATGGTTATAAATGGCGTGGAAGTTGGAGGCGGTTCAATTCGTATTCATGACAGTGAAATGCAAAACAAAATATTCACTGTGTTAGGATTCACAGCAGAACGTGCTCAAGAACAATTCGGCTTCTTAATGGATGCATTTCAATATGGTGCTCCACCACATGGCGGTATTGCTTTTGGATTGGATAGATTGGTGTCACTTTTCATTGGTCTAGACAGTATAAGAGACTGCATTGCTTTTCCAAAGAATAATTCAGGACGTGACGTGATGATTGATGCCCCTTCTACAATTGAAAAAGAGCAATTGGATGAGTTAGGGCTAACTTTGATCAAACCGAAAGAGTAAATCGAAAAAGATATTTGATCAAATCAAATGCCTTTTATGATTAAAGGCACATCTAGATACATATACAAACAAAATGCATCGATGATAAATCACCAATGCATTTTACTTAATATAGTTATGTTTGTCGGGATGAGAAGATTCGAACTTCCGACCCCTCGCCCCCCAGACGAGTACTCTAAACCGGACTGAGCTACATCCCGAAAAAACAAATGCAAAATTAGCTTATTATTTTAGTTTTCCCAAATCTATGTCGCATATATTGAAGTTTAAAGTTTATTTAAGAATATGTGCACTGTATAACTAAGAATTTATGCCTTAATTTGCACATCATTATAATTTAAAGAAGCTGAATAATATATTAATATGGAGTTTTCTGCACAACAAATAGCCGATTTCTTAAAAGGCGAAGTCGTAGGTAATCCTGAAGTGATAGTCAATAACTTCGCTAAAATAGAAGAAGGTAAGCCCAAGACTCTCACATTCCTTTCCAACCCTAAATACACAAATTACATATACGAAACTAAAGCTGATATTGTCTTAGTAAACGCTGACTTCATTCCAGAAAAGGAAATAAAAGCAACCCTCATAAAAGTTCCTGATGCTTATGAAGCTTTAGCTAAATTATTAGAGCTAACCGAAAGCACAAAGACTCCTAAAAAAGGGGTTGAACCAATGAGTTATGTTGCTCCAAATGTAAAAATGGGTGAGGATGTTTATATAGCCGCTTTTGCATATGTGAGTGAAAAAAGCACTTTAGGCAAAAACTGTAAGGTTCATCCACATGTTTTTATTGGTGAAAATGTGACCATTGGCGACAATGTAATTTTGTTTTCAGGAGTAAAAATTTATCCTAATTGTACAATTGGAGACAATACTATTATACATTCAGGAGCAGTAATTGGTTCTGATGGTTTTGGATTTGCACCTCAGCCTGATGGATCATACCATAAAATAGCTCAAATAGGAAATGTTGTTATAGGCAACGATGTAGAAATCGGTGCCAATACAACAATAGATCGGGCTGTGATGGGATCAACTATAATTAAAAATGGAGTGAAACTGGATAACTTAATTCAAATTGCTCATAACGTTGAAATAGGCGAGCACACTGTGATGGCTTCTCAAGTTGGAATTTCGGGATCAACCAAAATTGGAGATAAATGTGTTTTTGGTGGGCAAGTAGGCTTAGCTGGTCATCTCAAAATTGGCAATAACGTAAAACTTGGTGCCCAATCTGGTATTATGAGTAATATTAAGGATGGATCTGAAATTATTGGTTCTCCTGCTATACCGATTAGAAATTTCTATCAATCAAGTGTAATATTCAGAAAACTTCCAGATATGTATAAACAGCTTGGACAGTTGGAGAAAGAAATAACAAAAATAAAAGAGGAAATATAACATGAACCAAATAAAACAAAAGACCTTAAAGAAGAATTTCACATTAACTGGAATAGGACTCCATACTGGAAAAAATATTCATGTTACCTTTCTTCCTGCTTCTGAAAATCATGGAATAAAAATCAAACGAATAGACTTA
>JAQVZQ010000425.1 GCA_028708095.1 Dysgonamonadaceae bacterium | reverse complement strand
CATAAAAGAAGGTTTTCAGCATTGGGTAACTTGACAATCGATGAATTCTGGGAACAGTATAATATTAAAAAAGAATCAATTAAAAATGTCGCTTAACTTTTTGTCTCAAATAAGTTGGCAAGTTCAAAAATCATTTTATAAAAGAGTTATTAAGGTATCATGTTCAAACAATTTTAATTGAGAAATACGATGATCTGACTTCATTGTTAGAAGAGATTGAAAAAAGATACAATTCACATTCCATTTTTATTTCTGGAAGTGCAGCAGAGTATGGGAGTATTAGTCTTAATGAAGCCCAGGAATTCATACATCTTTTATCTAGAGAATTAATCAAAAATAATTTCAATGTAGTTAATGGATTTGGATTAGGTGTAGGGAGTGCAGTTGTTAATGGAGCACTAGATGCAATATATTCAAATCCTAAGGTATACTCAGAAGATCAATTGATTCTTAAGCCATTTCCTCAATTTCCAACAGGAGATAAAGATTTAAAAACTTTGTGGGAAGAGTATAGACAAAACATGATTTCTCATGCTGGTATTTCAATTATCCTATTTGGAAATAAAATTGTAGGTGATAAAGTTATTAATTCAGATGGTGTCAAAAGAGAATTTGAAATAGCACATGACAAGGGATTAATTCCATTACCAATTCACTATACAGGTTATATGGCACAAGAAATTTTCAAAATGGTTTCACATGATCCTTTTAAATACAATTTGACTGAAGTAATAATCAAAGAGCTTGGTAGCCTTATTTGGAATAATGAAAATATTAAGAAATCAATAGATCAAATCATATCAATTATTTCTAAAATTGTAAATTAAATGGGAAGAAAAGTTTTTGTATCATACAAATATGGTGATGAAAAAGTAGCTAAACTGAATGACGGCTTTTGGGAAAAAGTATATGGAGATTGGAAAGTGAGTTATAGGAACACGAGAGTTAGGGATTATGTAGATATACTACAAGAAAAAATTGGTAGAGACAATATTAATCTTGGTGAAAGAGATGGGGAGAGTTTAGATGAGTTCACTGATCAATATATTGAATCAGAGTTGAAAAGGCGAATTAGACAATGTAGTGTAACCATAGTTATGATTTCAAAAGGGATGAAAACATCTAATACAGAAAAAGAACAATGGATACCTTGGGAAATCTCATATTCATTAAGAACAATTCCTACAGGCAGCTATACCAAGCAAATGAATGCTGTATTAGGAATAGTTTTGCCGGATGAAAACAATTCTTATGATTGGTACTTTACGACTGACTCTTTTTGCAGATGTACATCTCATAATACATTACATCTCTTTAAAATATTGCGAGATAATAAATTCAACATAATAGACAAGAGGTTTAGAGAGTGTAATGGTAACAAAATATATACAAATGATGAACCATCTTTTATTAAGGCAGTGAAATGGAACGATTTCATGCATGAGAATAATTGTAATTATTATATTGAAAAAGCAATTGCAATAAAGGAAAACAAGGAGTCTTATGATGTTCACATTAATTTGGATTAGCTATGAATTTAATAACTGAAGCAAAATTGGAGGAGTACAGTATATCTGTAAAACAATCGTACAAAAGCATAAATGATTCATTACGTGAGTTTAGATCTGAATCAAAGTTTCTAAAAACAAAAATATTTTTGTCTCACAAGCATGATGAATTAAAACAACTTGAAAGTGCAATTTCATTTTTAAATAGTCAGGGTGTAAGTGTATATGTTGACTGGTTAGATGAAGGAATGCCAAAGACTACTTCTGGATCAACCGCGGAACGGATAAAAGAAAAAATAAAAGAGAATGATAAGTTTATACTTCTAGCAACCGAAGGAGCAATTAATTCAAAATGGTGTAATTGGGAGTTAGGATTGGGAGATGCTGAAAAATATATTGATAATATAGCGTTACTACCTATAAAAAGAGATTATTATGACTTTTCGGGTAGTGAATATTTACATATTTATCCATATATAATAATATTGAACTACTCGCAATATTTTGAAGGTAATTATAGAAATAGTGGTTCTTATGTTGTATACCCCAATAATATTTCAAATGGAAATAAAAAAGTTGTTCCACTTGAAAATTGGTTAAAAAAATGAGATCATATTTACTTTGACTAAACATATTCACTGCCGTTCAATAAACTTAATCCTATCACTAGATTCAGTTTTAAGTGTAATCATTCCTCAGATATTATTATTCGAACAATAATATCTGTTTTAGCTGTTTAATTTCTTAATTTTGCACTATTATAATTTAGCAGATAAGAAATCAACATATAATGAATAAAAGAGTATGGCTCTCCCTAGCTCATATGGGTGGGCATGAGCAAAAATTTATACAGGAGGCTTTTGACACTAATTGGGTGGTGCCATTGGGTCCCAACGTAAATGGGTTTGAACAGGACCTTAGGGGTTATCTGAATGATAATGTAAATGTGGTTGCACTGAGTTCGGGTACTGCGGCTATTCATCTTGCATTGATTCAACTGGGTGTGGGGCCTGGGGATGAGGTGATTTGTCAGAGTTTTACTTTTGCGGCTTCGGCCAATCCTATTAAGTATTTGGGTGCTTCTCCGGTTTTTGTTGATAGTGAGTCTGATACTTGGAATATGTCGCCTGTGCATCTTCGTGAGGCTATTGTGGATAGGATTGCTAAGACAGGAAAGAAGCCTAAAGCAATTATTCCTGTGCATCTGTACGGTATGCCGGCTAAGATGGATGAGATTATTGCTATCGCTGATGATTTTGAGATTCCTGTATTGG